>JAVHLC010000005.1 GCA_031082315.1 Thermodesulfobacteriota bacterium | reverse complement strand
ACTCATAGCATTATATGCCATAATAATGACGCATCTGTTCTAAACATACAAGGCGGACGGGGAATGCGCTCGCTATGCATGTTCAAAGGCGATCATAAGGAAAAGGGGAACGAATGTGTTAAAGGAATTCAAGGAATTTGCCATGCGGGGCAACGTGGTTGACATGGCTGTTGGAGTCATAATTGGTGCAGCCTTTGGCGCCATAGCCAAGTCACTTGTTTCCGATATCATTATGCCGCCTATCGGCCTGCTTTTAGGTGATGTTGATTTTAGCAGCCTTTTCATAGTACTGAAAGAGGGGGCGGGTGCCGGACCTTATGCCTCCCTTGCCGATGCCCAGAAAGCCGGCGCGGTTACGGTTAATTATGGCGTTTTTGCAAATACGATCGTCAGCTTTTTAATAGTCGCCTTCGCTGTCTTTATCCTCATCCGCAATATCAACAAACTCAAGCGCCAGGAGAAAGCCCCCACAGCCGAGCCAACAACTAAAGAGTGTCCTTATTGCCTGTCGGTCATCCCGATTAAGGCTGTACGTTGTCCTCACTGCACTTCGGAATTGAAGGTCCAATAAATTGGATGGCCTTACGGAAGACCATAAAAACATTATGTAGTGGAAAAGTATGTGAGAAAGCTGTCATCTTTGATTTTTTTCATTTTTGTGTTGTCAGTTCCTCCGGCATACGCTGGATTCCTGGACAACATAATAAAATAATAAGGAGGCAGAAATGATTAAAAAAACATGGCAGGCTTTATTTTTTTTAATGATCGGGGTATTTTTCGTCGGTTGCGCAACTGTAGAAAAACCACCACTAATATCAGAAGCTTATAATTTTAATCCAAAGTTGCAAGCGGGCGAGATGGAACAAAGAGTAGATAATTTCGCCGTGGTCTTTGACGCATCGCAATCCATGGATGAGCCATATAAGAAATACCGGAAGTTTGATCTGGCTAAAAATACCGTTGACCTTATGAATCGCACCATTCCGGATTTAAAGCTCAATGGCGCGCTCAGAACTTTTGGACATGATACGCGTTTAACCGAAGAAAAGACTGCTTTATTCTACGGCGTAACGGATTATACCCAAAACGGCTTTGAAAAGGGCCTGAATAAGGTCGAGTATCCCGGTGGAACTACCCCGATGGATATGGCGATTAGAGCCATGGGCCAGGATTTTAAAGGAAAAGCGGGGAATATTGCGGCCATTATTGTCAGTGACGGAAAGGACCTGGGGCCGGAGCCTTTAAACGCCGCGAAGGACGTAAAAAATTTATACGGGGAACGACTTTGTTTTTATACCATATTAGTTGGAGACGATAAAAACGGCAAGCAGCTCATGAACGATATCGCCGAGGCCGGACAATGTGGATTCTTTACCTCTGAAGATCAACTGAATTCCGCTGAGGCAATGGCCGATTTTGTGAAAAAAGTATTTCTCAAGGAATCAACACCGGCGACGATAACTGCCAAGCCTGCTCCGACACCCGCTCCGAAACCCGCAGCCAAACCGGCTGACAGCGACGGAGACGGTGTATATGACGATATGGATCAATGTCCGAATACGCCTGCGGGAGCCAAGGTTAATAAAAAAGGATGTTGGATATTGCCGACGATTCTGTTTGATACCGATAAATTTGATATCCATACGGGATATTACGCAGACCTGGATGACGTCGCTCAGGTGATGAAAAAGAATCCTGGCTTGAAAATAGATATTGAAGGTTTTACGGATAGCACCGCATCAGATGAATATAATTTAAGCTTATCTGAAAAACGGGCACAGGCCGTAGGACACTATCTGGAGCAAAAGGGGATTGAGGCCTCTCGAATTAGCCTAAAAGGGTTCGGCAAATCCAACCCCGTCAGTTCAAATGATACCCCGGAAGGCCGGGCAAAAAATCGAAGGGTGCAAATAAAACCGATTCGATAAATATACAGATTCTAAATTATGACGGATAAGGCCGGCGGACATTCTTGCAGAATCAGCACGTTCTGCAAGAATGTCCGTTTTCTTTTGTTTACTTACAGGATAACTTTTGGGGATGGCCGTCTGTGAAACTGTCACAACGATTCAAATCGGCTGCTTTTTACAAAAAGGTCTTTCTAGGCGGACTTATAGGACTTTTCCTTTTCACGGTAGTCGGTTTCTTTGCCCTGCCCCATATCCTCAAGTCAGTCCTGATAAAGAAACTCTCTGAAAAGCTCCACCGCAAGGTTGTTATTCAGGAGATAAACGTCAATCCTTTTGTGCTTTCATTGAAAGTAAGGGGTTTTTCCGTCAAAGAGCTTGGCAGTTCCGAAACGTTCATCTCTTTTGAGGAACTGTTTGCGAATCTTCAGAGTGTTTCCATCTTTAAAAAAGGTCTGATCTTTAAGGAGATAAGGCTTAAGAAGCCGTATCTGAATGTAAAACGAAATGAAGACATGGCATATAATTTCTCCGACCTGCTGGCGCAAGATAAACCTGAAAAGACAGCCGACTCGAAACCGTTGAGGTTTTCGTTGAACAACATACAGATACTGAATGGCAGCGTAGATTTCTGGGACGGGCCGAAGCAGACCCGCCATACTGTAAAGGATCTCAACATAGCGATCCCTTTTATCTCAAACCTGCCGTACCTTGCCGAAGAATATGTAAAACCATCCTTTGAGGCGGAAATCAATAATCATCCTGTATCACTTAAGGGGAGGTCAAAACCTTTTTCGGAATCATACGAAACAATGCTTGATTTAAGTATAAAAGATTTAAATATCCCATATTATCTTGCATATGTCCCCTTCAATATGAACTTCAGGGTGCTGTCGGGATACCTTGATACGATGACTACCATTTCTTATGTCCAGTATAGTGAGAGGGAACCGTCAATAAATATAAAAGGCAACCTGAAATTAAGGGAAATAAGAATCCGCGACCAGGAGGATGATCTTCTCAATATACCGGTAATCAACGTCAAGGACCTTGGAATTGATCCTGTGAAAAAGCAGTTCGTAGTCGGTAATTTCTCCACACAGGAAGGCATTGTGACGGTCCGTCGCGCAAAGAACGGCGAGCTGAATCTGAAAAAACTTTTACCCCCTTCTGGTGAAAAAGCGGAAAAACCATGGCTTGCGTTGTTCGAGAAACTACTTATAGAAAATTATACGGTCAGGGTTCAGGACATGAAACCGTATCGAACCGTCAAACTATCCGTTGAGAAACTCAGACTTGAGATGGAGAATGTTTCTACCGCAAAAGATACCACGGCCTCAACCGCTCTTTCATTTGCTCTTGGCAGAAAGGGGTCAGTTTCCGCAACCGGTTCAATAGGCATAGACCCTGCGTTTGCAGATATAAAACTTGATGTAAGGGGTATCGATATCACACCGCTTCAGCCCTATTTTACAGATAAGATAAAAATAATAGTGACCGATGGCAATATCAACGCTAAAGGGAATCTTTCAGTCGGTTATTCAAAGGCTTCCAGGATGAAACTTATATACAGGGGTGATGCCGCAGTATCGAGCTTTTCATCCATTGACAAGGCCGATGGTGATGATTTTCTGAAATGTAAATCTCTTTACCTTAATAAAGTCGATGTGGCATACGATCCTTTACATGTCAAAATCAATGGGATTGCGCTTACAGATTTCTATTCACGCCTTGTAATAAATGCCGACGGTTCTCTCAATACTCAGAACATACTGGAAGCTCAAGGTGAAAAGGCGCAGGGTCAGGATAAAACTAAGCTTGATAAAGGGGAAAAAACAGACAAGCTGATAAGGATAGAGAAGGTAACCCTTCAGGGTGGAACGGTTAACTTTACAGACAGATCCGTCAAACCAAAATATACCGCCAATCTCCTCGAAATCGGGGGCAGGATATCAGGCCTCTCATCCGAGGAGACCAAACTGGCGAATGTTAACGTCAGAGGCAGGCTTGAGAACTATGCGCCGCTCCAGATCACGGGCAAGATAAATCCGTTGAAGAAAGACCTGTATGTTGATTTAAAGGTGAATTTCAAGGATATTGACATGGGCCCCTTCACCCCCTATTCAGGAAAACACATAGGATATAAAATAGAGAAGGGAAAACTGTTTCTTAATCTGCAGTATCTGATAGTAAAGAGAAAGCTTGATTCCCAGAACCATATCTTCCTTGACCAGTTTACGCTTGGCGATAAGGTTGAAAGTCCCGATGCCACAAAGCTGCCTGTCAGGCTTGCTATCGCCCTTCTCAAAAACAGAAACGGGGAAATAAATCTCGACATCCCTGTTACCGGGTCGCTCGATGATCCGAAATTCCGCGTCGGCAGGATAATAATAAAAATTATTCTGAATATCCTCGAAAAGGCGGCCACAGCCCCCTTCGCGCTCCTCGGGGCGATTTTCGGAGGAGGGGAGGAACTCAGTTACGTAGAGTTCGATTACGGCGGTTCCGATATAAGCGAACATGAAATCAAAAAACTTGACACCCTGGTCAAGGCATTATATGAGCGGCCGTCGCTGAAACTTGAAATAACAGGACACGTGGACACCGAGAAGGACAGGGAAGGGCTGCGAAAGTATATTTTCGATAAAAAGATAAGGGCGCAAAAATTAAAGGACATGATTAAAGAAGGGCAGACAGCGATATCTGTAGATGAGATTAAGATAGAGGGGTCCGAATATGCGAAATATCTGAAAAAGGCATATAAAAATGAAAAGTTTCCAAAGCCCAGGAATATCATCGGCATCGCCAAAGACCTGCCTGTGCCCGAGATGGAAAAGTTGATGTTTACGCATATCGAAGTGAAAGATGATGACCTTCGGCTGTTAGCCTCACAACGCGCGTTGAAGGTCAAGGATTACATCCTGAAATCCAATCAGATCGAACAGGAAAAGATTTTTCTGGTCGAACCGAAGGATCTTCAGCCGGAGGGAAAGGAATCATTAAAAAACAGCCGTGTTGACTTTAAGCTTAAATGATTTGTACTCGTCGGTCACATACCTTTAAATACCACCGGACCTCATTCTCCTTGCAAAAGCCTTATGCTCAATGGTATCCTTGCCGGAATTTTTGATCTCCCTTATTCTCTTAAATTAGGCTTATGCAGGCGACCTTGCGCGACAAACAGATCTTCGGCTGGGCGATGTATGACTTTGCCAATTCAGCCTTTGCCACCACTATCCTGGCGGTGATCTTTAACAAATATTTTGCCCTGGAGGTGGCCGGGGGAGAAAAAGGGGTCTTCATCGCCGGGCTACATATCCATGGGGCGACACTTTTTGCCGTTATCGTATCGCTTAGCATGGCTGTCTCCGCCCTCACCGCCCCCATCCTGGGCGCGATAGCCGATTTTTCACAACGCAAAAAGGCATTCCTGGCCGGATTCTGCTATACCGGGATTATCTTTACCGCCCTCCTGTACCTGGTGCACCCCGGCGATGTCCGGTCAGGGGCGTTCTTTTTCATCATGGCCAATATCGGGTTTTCCGGCGGCAACGCCTTTTACAATGCCTTTCTGCCACAGATGACTACGCCCGCCAATGTCGGCCGCGTCTCCGGCCTGGGATGGGCCTTCGGCTACATAGGAGGCGCCGCCCTCTTGGTTATAAACCTCTTTATGCTGAACGGCCTCTATATCCCCGGAGCAGGCCGTATAACATTTACCGTACAGGCCTGTTTTCTCTCCGTGGCTATCTGGTGGGCATTGTTTTCCTTGCCTACCTTTCTATGGGTTCGAGAGAAGAAAACGGATAGGAAGGGGGTTAAAGCCGGAGACACGCCGGGGCGTGACAGGAGTTACGCGGCTATCGGCCTCGCCCGTGTAAAACGCACCCTCTCCCGGATCAAACAGTTCCGCGAATTATCCTTATTTCTCATCTCCTTCCTATTCTATAATGACGGCATAGAAACCGTCGTTGTTATGACCTCCGTCTTTGCCGCCGAGGTGGTGGGGATGCAGAC
Source organism: Thermodesulfobacteriota bacterium (assembly GCA_031082315.1). NCBI lineage: Bacteria > Pseudomonadati > Thermodesulfobacteriota > Thermodesulfobacteriota bacterium. The sequence continues at coordinate 188,928 of JAVHLC010000005.1, read as the reverse complement.
TCGGGAGATCATCTTTCTCTTTCTTTTTATCCAGGCAGTGGCCTTTGTCGGATCCATATTCTTTGGCTATGTCAGCGATCGTCTGGGCCACAAACGAACCATACTCTGCACCCTCGTTATCTGGGTGCTAGCCGTAATCTGGGCCTTTTTTCTGGGATGGCTTCTGGAACCACGGCGCGAATTCTGGATTATCTGTTTCCTGGCCGGGCTGGTGCTGGGAGGAAGTCAGGCGGCATCCCGCGCCCTGCAATGCCTGCTTACACCTGTCTCACACGCGGCGGAATTCTTCGGGTTCTTTGCTATCTCCGGCCGTTTTGCCTCTATTTTCGGCCCGCTATCTTACGGCCTTCTGATCTACCTTACCGGAAGCCTGCGTTGGGGGATATTGTCCGTGGCTGTCTTCTTTGTCATCGGGGCCATAATATTGTTACAGGTAGATGAAAAAGCGGGGATGCTGGAAAAGGCAGGTTATGAAGAACAATTATCCTCTAATATGGGGATAACTTCGTGAAAGCTATCCACATGATAGGCCGCCGTTAACCCTTTATTCTTGTAGGCTATCAGGCTTATACCGGCGGCATAGGCCGCTTTTTCGTCCAACTCCGAATCACCGATATAAATAACCTCTTGAGGCAAGACCTTAAACCTGTCCATTATCTTCAGCAGGGGTTCGGGATGTGGCTTGGAATTGGCGACATCCAGGGCTGAAACCACCATATCAAAACAACTTTTGAGTTCAAAAATCTCGAGGAGCTTATCCATGGTTGTGGTCCGATTGGTGGCAATAGCCACCCTGTACTTCGGTTGCAGATACCTTAAAAACCCTTTCAAACCGGGATCCATTATCATCAGGGGAAGAAATGGGGTATAATCCGTGTTAAGCCGATACTGCTGCGCTGACTCCAGTTCTTCCCTGCCTCGAAAAAGATGGGCTATAGAGGCATCAGCCGTGTGCATGTGTACATAAAATAGTTCCTCTTCGGTCATCTCCTTACGTCCGAAGGCTGCCAGTATATGATTATAAAAGGCCCGATTGGCCTCCCGGGAATCAAACATGACTCCATCGCAGTCAAAGATAACTACCTTAACCATAACTCTGCATCACCCTTTAGATGGAATAAGCTTGTTAAGCTTGCCCAAAAAATGTATTGCCCTATGATACCCAAATTTGGAATAATAGCAATAATCGATTACTTCACAAATACTATGGAGAGATTTAAGTGGAAATTAAAACTGATTTTTTGGTCATCGGCAGCGGTATTGCCGGGCTTAGCTTTGCCTTGAAGGCGGCGCGTTATGGTGAGGTAACAATCGTCACCAAAAAGGCCATGATGGATACCAGCACCAATCTCGCCCAGGGAGGAATTGCCGCGGTCACAGGCCCGGACGACTCCTTTGAACTGCATATTGCAGATACCCTGCGATCGGGAGATGGCCTGTCTCGTCCGGATGTAGTGGAACTGGTCGTAAAGGAGGCCCCGGAAAGGATCAAAGAGTTAGTGGATATCGGGGTACAATTTACTACACGGCCGAAAAACCAGACACACCTTGACTTGGGCAAGGAAGGCGGTCACTCCCGCCGGCGTATCGTCCATGCCCAGGATCTCACCGGACAGGAGATCGAACGGGCCCTTGTAGCCAGGACCAGAGAAAATCCGCGCATCACCATCTATGAAAACCATATTGCTATCGACCTCCTGACCAAGGGCAAGCTGTTAAAGAAAAAGGGTAAAAGCAACCAGGAGACCTGCTTTGGGGCCTACGTTCTGGACACCCAAACAGGGTCAATCCATACCTTTCTGTCCAGGATAACCCTCCTTTGCACGGGCGGGGCCGGAAAGGTTTACCTCTACACCAGCAATCCGGACATCGCCACGGGGGACGGCATGGCCATGGCCTACCGCGCTGGAGCCAGGATGGCCAACATGGAATTTGTCCAATTTCATCCCACCTGCCTCTATCACCCCAAGGCCAAGAACTTTCTTATCTCAGAGGCCGTCCGGGGGGAAGGAGGCATCCTGATTGATAAACACGGACGGGCCTTTATGGAAAAATATGATCCCCTGAAAGACCTGGCCCTGCGGGATGCTGTAGCCCGCGCTATAGATGCCGAGCTCAAGAAGAGCGGCGATGATTGCGTCTATCTTGACATCAGTCATCGCCCGGCAGATTTTATTAGGAATCGTTTCCCCAATATTTACCAGAAATGCCTCTCCCTGGGCATTGACATCACCAAAGAACCCATTCCGGTTGTACCCGCCGCCCATTACATGTGTGGAGGTATATTAACCGATATTTATGCCCGGAGCAGTATCAGCGGCCTTTACGCCATAGGCGAGACCGCCTGCACCGGGCTGCATGGGGCAAATCGCCTGGCTTCTAATTCTCTTCTGGAAGCGGTCGTCTTTGCCTATCAGGCCTTACTTTCATCCATCGAAGAGATAGGGCCTAAATCTTCTTATACTCCGCCCTCAGTTCCGCCCTGGGATCCGGGTGGAGCCGTGGACCTGCAGGAATCGGTACTTATATCTCACAACTGGGACGGGATACGCCGTCTCATGTGGAACTATGTAGGCATTGTGCGGACAGACAAACGCCTGGCCCTGGCCCAAAAACGTCTCGAGTTTATACAAAAAGAGATACAGCAACATTACTGGGATTACATAATAACCGGGGATTTCCTGGAACTGCGCAACCTGGCCACTGTAGCGGAATTGATCGTCACCTGTGCCCTCCTGCGTAAGGAAAGCCGGGGGCTGCATTATAATCTTGACCACCCCTCTAAAGACGACACCCATTATAAGAAAGACACCATAATCTGGCGGCAATAACCGCCGGCCACAAAAAAGGCCTGCTTTATATCAACAAAGCAGGCCTCCCGCGTACTTCAAAAAATTTATAATTTTTTCTATCTGGCCGACGGATTCAAATCCCTTTCATACGGAAATACCGGCAGGTAACGATATGAAAGAGAGATAACCAAGGCGCCATAAGCAATTACGGCCAGTGAGGTCACCCATTCCTGCCAGCTCGGGAAGTAGGTATACCACTTGTCAAATGGATACACAGGCATGGCCAGCGTCTGCACAGTAAAGATAAAGCGGTTAAGAACCACGCCAGCTGAAGCCAGGACACAGGCAAGCGCCAGCCATTTGTCATTCTCGCGCAGGCGGCGGATGATAAGGATAAGGGCCGGGATTACACCACACAAACCAATCTCTACAAACGGCAACCACATACCATACTGGTATCCATGGTACTGCTCGCCAAAGGTAAGACCTCTCGCCGGGAGGATATGCGTAGCCCAGTAATAGGTATCCACTGTCTTCGCGATAACATAACCACAAAGCAACCAACCTGCTATCTTGGCCAGGACAGAAAGCGACTCCCGGGGTACAAGCCGTTTTTTTGTCACCTTCTGCAAGATCATGGTGACAAGAACGGTGAACGTTGGTCCGGTAGAAATCGCCGAGAAGATAAAGAGGAAGAATGTCCAGGGCCAGACAAAAAAGCCTTCCCGGAAGGCAAACGGCCGGGCATACATTACGCCATACATGCCGCCCAAAGAACCTTGATGGAAGAAGGAAAGGAATGTGCCAATGGCCGCAAAGATGGCCATGGCCTCATGAAAATTGTGGCTCAGGGTGTGTGCCACCGGATTAGCGTATATCTTCCGGTTTTCGAGGATTAAGGGTACATACTCAATAGTCAAAACCGTAAAATACAGGGTGATGCAAAAGATAACTTCGGTCAGCATGGAGTGGATGTTGGGGAACCAGTAACCGAACCAACCCCGAAGCGGCTGGCCGATATCCAGGGTCAGTATCAATAGAGCGCTACTGTAACAGATGAACCCGATGATAACGGCAAAATTAATAAGGGCCTTGAGTTCCTTTACCCGTACCACGTAGGTAAGAAAGCCGCTGAAAAAGGCCCCGGCTCCAAGGGCGATTACCCCTAAATCGACAGTGATCCAGGCGCCGAACCCGAAGTAATCATTCATATTCGTCTGATTCAGGCCCTTCCAGAGTATCAACAGGGCTGTACTTACGGCAGCACCCAGCACGAACAACCAAAGCGCCATCCATGAAAAAAAGGCCCCGGCGCCACATCTTTGAACCCCTTCTGGTATCCATGCACGATCCATATACTTCCCCTCTTTTCAACCAAAATTCAGGATTTAACTCTTGTTTTTAAGCCAGACCGCCCGTCCTCTTTCTCCCCAACGCATTATCCGCTAATTCTCTGATCCAGGACTCACTGCTCAAATAATAGACCTTCGGCTCAGTGCCCAGCTTCTCAAGCAACCGGAAGGCCCCCGGACTCTTAATAAGTTTGGCTACGGCGCTTTCCGGATCTTTCATGTTGCCGAAGGTAATAGCCCCGGTGGGACAGGCCTCAGCGCAGGCGGTCACATATTCGCCATCCTTCAGTTCCTTACGGCCTTCCACGTAGGCTTTATCTTTGGCCTTTTGTTGCCGGTGATTGCAAAAGCTGCATTTCTCCACCACACCGCGCATACGCGGGGACATATCCGGGTTCAATAACTTATGCATGCCTTCCGGCCATACCGGATCCCACCAGTTGAAATATCGGGCATGGTAAGGGCAGGCCCCAACGCAGTACCGGCAACCTATACATCTGGTGTAAATCTGACTGACAATGCCGGTTAACGGATTGTAGTCTGTAGCCATGACCGGGCACACTGAAACGCACGGTGTATGGTGATCGCAGTGCATACAGGGACGCGGGATGAAAGCCACCTTTGTATTTGGAAACGGCTCCCCGTTTGTTACCTTATAGACCTTCATCCAGGTAATGCTATGGAGTTTGTCCGACTCATCTTCCCGAACGTAATGGTTATTCTCTGAAAGACAGGCTACCGTACATGTGCCACAGCCCGTACACTTATCCAGGTCAATAACCATGCCGTATTTTTCTTTGCTGGCGACCTCATGATGCTCACTCATATCTCAACCTCATACTTTTATAAGTTTAGCCCGCGTTCCCCACCACACAGCCAGGCCAGTCACCGGGTCTAATTCCGGCTCGAGTATCTCATAGGCATTAACGCCTTTCCCAGTCAAAAACGGGTCATCGTTGCTATGCCCCAGTCCGAGGGGGATGCCGATAACACCCGGCATCATACCCACATCCATGTGAACACGAACTGATAATCTTCCGGCAGGACATTGAACTGTAGCCGCATCCCCTTCAACCAGTCTCACCCGGCCGGCCGTCTCTGGATTTACCCGAACCAAAAGGTCTTGTTTCTGAAGGACAGTGTTATCGATATTTTTCGTTAGATAGGGTAGCGTGTCCACTGCCCTGCGATTTGCTATATTGATATTCTCATAAGCCACTAAAAGCATCGGAAACTCTCGAGAAGCCTTCATCCAGCTTACCGGCTCAAGGCGCGGTGTCCGGCCCTGAGGACTAAATGTAAGCCCCCCGCCTCCAAATATCGGCTCCTCATACCAGCACTTCCCGGCATTGAGACCTTCCCATAGCTCATCTGGCGAGCCGAGCATGGCCACTTCCTGATCCCCGATCCGGCCTCGTCTGGAGGCAAAAATCCCCCCGACTTTTTCCTTGAGCAAGGCCTCGAAGTTATCCCAGGGAAGCGAGCTACTGACGCTTCCGCCCATGGCCCTGGCCAAAGTCAGGAAGACATCTCCGGGGTGCCTGGCCTCAGGTACATTAGCCAGAACGGGCCGGGTCAAACTCATGGAGGCGTAAGGAACCCGGGCCGCCGAAGTTACATCCTCCAGCCTTTCCAGATAAGAAGCAACCGGCAAAATAATATCTGCCGACCGGGCGGTTTCATTCATACAACTCGTAAGGGCCAACACAAAGGGCACTTTTGCCGCCGCTTCCTCAAACTTATTGGCCCTGGGCAGCGCATAGCACGGATTGGCTTCGTGGACTACCAGGGCATTAACCGCGCCACTCTTAAGCGCTGCGGTCAAGTTATGCGACATGCAAACGCCATGCTTAATCTCCCCGCCTTCCCCATCGATCCGTGGCTGGGCGAGTCCCTGCTGGGCTACCGCATCTGTTGCCAGCGCCGGCCAGGAACTAAACGGCACCTCCCGCTGTACAACCACCCCGCCTTTTGCTCCGATACTACCTACCAGGGCGTTTAGACTATAGATACTCATGAATTCTGCCAGGTTGCCGGACATCACTCCCTGTCCGCGGCCATAGACCGCAACCGCAGGCTTAGTCACGGCAAAGGCACGGGCTGTATTGGCGATGACGTTCGCCGGGATTCCTGTTATCTCTGAGACCTTACGGGGATCATATTCACTCTCAAGGAGCGCCTTGAATCCTTCAAATCCCTGGCAACGCGCGATACATGACCGGTCATACAGCCCTTCCGTAACGATGACGTTGGCCATGCCCAGGGCCAGAGCAGCCTCAGTCCCCGGTTTTACCGCCAGCCATTTATCCGCCTTGGAGGCAGTAATGGAACAGTTTGGTTCTATCTGAACCAGGGCATGCTCACTCGCCCCCTGCCACTTTCCAAACACCATCATGTTATGAACCGGGGCGCCCCAGCCCTCCAGTAATGCCGCCCCAAAGGACAGCACGTACTTGCTGTTTTCCAGGTCATAGGCCAAATGCCCGCCTGTTCCCTGCATCAATGACAGGCCTACGGTCTCAACATCCTCCTGTGAAGGCATAGTAATCACGTTGGGAGAACCATAGGCACGGAAAAACCGGTCTATTAATTCTGCAGTCAGTCCTTTTTTGTTATCCAGGATACAGGCCACCGTATGCGAATTGCCGGCTTCCCGTATCTCCCTTAATTTTCCGGTCACTATATTGAGGGCTTCATCCCAGGTAATCTTTTCCCAGGCGGCCTCGCCTTCTCCCCTCGGATTTGTCCTCTTAAGCGGGGCGGTTATACGGTTTGTCCCGTATAAGAGCTGTAATCCAGCCGCTCCCAGCGGGCAAATCCCGCCGCGGTTTACCGGGTGGTCAGGGTTACCGGCAATCTTAACCGCCCGAAGCGGCACTGCCGGAAGCTTGCGCCTGTCTATAAATTCTTTATGATGCCAGCCCCGCCACTCATCGCGACCCGATTTGTCCTCAACCAGCCGCAGAGTTATACCGCAGCCTCCCGGGCAAAGCCGGCAGGTGCTATGAACAAATGAAGACGGCCCCTTAGCCGGCTCCGGGGCCCAAAGGTCGGTAAATTTAGCCGATTCATCGAGCATGTCCCAGGGTATGGGCGTGGCCAGGGTCCCCACTACACCCCCGACAGCAAATTTCAGGAATCCTCTCCGATCTAATTTCATAGATTAACCCTCTTTACAACTTTTGGTTAAACAAACTCCCAACATCATTTATGACACACAAAGCAGGCGTTGCTCGTGCCCTTTTTGGCGTGGCAATCCTCACACGCTTCCATGGACATGGTATTCTTGCTGTAGCCTGATATTCTATAGACCTTTACCGGAGGACTGCTACTGGATTTGCTCATATCCTCATGGCATGTCGTGCATTCCAGTTGAGCCATTTTGACATGGGCGGCATGGGAAAAGAAGACACACAATGGCTGATAGGAATAACTAAGCCACGGTATCTCCTTATTGGGCGTGACATACTGTTCGACCAGCTTGGCCTCTTCCGGACTCTCACCCTGCGCCGATGCATGACACTGGATACAATTGTCCAGCCTGGGAATGCCGGTAAAACTGCCATCTTCACGGAAAGTATGGCAACCGTCACAGGCTAATCCCGCTCCTTCTGCGCCGTGCGCCTTATGGTTGAAATTAATGGGTTGAGGCTTCGAAGACATGACAATAGCCGGGTAAAGAAGCCAGCCAACCACAATGGCTACTACAAAACCAGCAGCCAGCATACCTAACCCCCCGCCGGCCTGCTTGTGTCCCCCTTCTCTTCCTCCAGTCGATACGTGCTCTTCAGACATCTCGGTCAAGCCTCCCCCTTATACCTTTAGCTGCGACTCTTTTATAACCATCATTTATATTTGTCAAGCGAAATTTGAATGAGGCTTCATTTCGTAACCTCATAAAATAGCCAGCAATTTTTCATGGATATTGTCAAAACCGCCGTTGGACATAATGGCAATTACATCCCCTCCCCCGGCATGTTCCTTCAAAAATCCTAATATGCCGTCTGTGTCAGGAAAATAATAGGCGGTCCGGCCCCGTGTCTTTAAATCCTCAACCAGGTTCCTGGAAGAGAAGCGATCCTGTTCCGGGATATTTTCCAGACCAGGCGGTTCACGCACAATTATGGAATCAGCCGCATCAAATGAAAGGGCATAATCATCCTGAAATACCTTGCGACGGCTGGAATTGGTTCGTGGTTCAAAAACCGCTATCAAACGCCTCCCCGGATAAGCAGCCCTGAGGGCCAGAAGGGTCTCGCGCACGGCCGTGGGGTGGTGGGCAAAATCGTCTATGACCGTGATATCATTCTTTATACCCCTTACCTCCTGCCGGCGGCACACACCCCGGAAGGAAGACAGACCGGCCTGAATCGCCTCCGGCGAAAGTCCTATCCTGTCCAACACCGCTATAACTGCCAGGGTATTCAGGGCATTGTGCCTGCCTATAAGCGGGCTGATGAATTCGGCATAAGATCCGCCCTCTTTTTTAACGGAAAACCTCGTCTTTCCTTCTTCAGTCAGACAATATGCCAGGGTCCATGTCAACCCCTTGTCTTCACCGTATCCCATAACCGGGCAGGGGGCATCCTTAATAACCTCTCTTACTATCCCGTCCTCGGTATGCGCCACCAAGGCGCCCGACGCCGGGATAATCCGGACAAAACGCCGGAAGGCATCCTTTACCTCCGCCAGATCCCGATAGATATCGGCATGATCGAACTCCACGCTGGTCAATATGGCTATATGGGGCTGGTAGTGCAGGAACTTAGGCCCCTTGTCAAAAAAGGCCGTATCATATTCATCGCCTTCTATTACAAAATAAGGGCCCTTACCCAGTTTATAATTGCGCCCAAACCCCTTGACGATACCCCCGATCATGAAACCCGGGTCCGACCCGGCATGTTCCAGTATGGCCGCCAAAATGGAGGCCGTAGTGGTCTTTCCATGGGTTCCGGCCACCACCAGCGGGATTTTTCCCTTTAAGAAAAGGTGTCTCAACGCCTGGGGAAAAGAGACAAAGGGTATCTTCCTTTCGGCCAGGCCGCGTACCTCTTCATTTTCGCGGCGGATCACGTTGCCGACAATGACCAGGTCCGGATGGTGATTTAAGTTATCAGGGCTATAGCCCTGAAAGATTTTGATACCGAGCGAGGCCAAAAAAGTGCTCATAGGCGGATAGACCTGGGTATCGGAACCGGTGACCTCAATGCCTTTTTCCTTGAGCATCCCGGCCAAAGCGCCCATACCTGTCCCGCAGATACCCATAAGATGGACCCTCTGCACCTTTTCAGGCACCTTATTTAAGCTCATATCTAAGTCAAACATAATCCCTCACGCCATTTCCAAAAAGCTTTCAGCCGTCAGCGGTCAGCTCGCAGGATAATAACTGCATGTTACAACAGAGGCTCTTGCAAAAATCGTCACACCGGTGAAACCCGGTGTCCAGAGGTATCTCAATCTGCTTGAAATTACTGGATTCCGGCGCCTGCCCCGGCCCCCGATCCGGGGTTCGCCGGAATGACAAGAACGCCATTTACAAGACTTTTGCAAAAGGCTCAACATTTATCTTTTTTGCTGAGCGCTGAATGCTGATAGCTGAGAGCTTAAATCAAACCGATCTCTCTCAACAGTCCCCTGGCCGTATCGAACAGGTCTTTTTTGCCCTCTTCGCCGCGGGCCTCCACATAGAATCTGACCTTGGGCTCCGTCCCGGAAGGCCGGATTAAAAGCCAGCTCCCGTCTTCAAAAACCATTTTATAGCCATCGATATCTATGAGCCGGCTGATAACCTTTTCATCGGTACCGACATTTAATCTCGTCCCAGGGGTATACCGGGATAATACCTTAAGAGTAGCCGAAAGTCCTTCTCCTTTTTGTGATACGACCACGGCATCCCGGGCGGCATAGAAATAACCGAACTTACCTTGCACCTCGGCCAGATACCGGCCCAGATTCTGATTGAGATGAAGGGTCATGGCCAGGGCCAGGATAAGCCCTATATAGGCGTCCTTTTCCGGGGTATGTCCCTTTATGGTAATACCGTCGCTCTCTTCAAAACAGACTACGGCCCGGTCTATAACCGGCTTAAATTCCTTAAACCCAACCCTGGGCTCAAAGACCTCCTCGCCCAATTGGGCGGCTATGGCATTGGCAAAATTGCTGGTAGCCACTGTCTTCGCCACCAGTCCCTTAATGCCTTTGACCTCGTGCATATAATGGTAAGCCAGGGCCCCGAATTGATTCATCTCTATCTCTACCCGGCCGTCGGTAAAACGGATGCGGTCTGCATCGGGGTCCATGATAACCCCGAGTTTTAACCTCTCCTTGCGGGCCTTAAGCGCTTCGTTTACCAACCGCATGTTTTTGCTGGACGGCTCCGGGGCCACGCCACCAAACGTGGGGTCGTCTTCTCCGCGGAGAATGATTAATCGATCAGTTGAAGCCCCGCCCAAAAGGTCTCTGATGTGTATGCGGCTGGCGCCGTGAACGCAGTCCACGGCTAGTACAATATCATCTCTCCGGCCAAACTCTTCAATGACGGCATCATAATCAATATGGTGGATGGCCTTATTTTTTCTGATCAGACCCTTCCAGACCTCCAGGGCATTAAACGGGCTTATGAGAGCGGAGTCAACGCCTTTCTCTACCGGCAGGTCTCCCTCGATGATCTTCTGCGCCTTCTCCTGAATAAACCTTGTGATCTCAGGCGCGGCCGGACCGGCGTCAGCCGCATTAAATTTAAACCCGCCGTACTCCAGGGGGTTGTGACTCGGGGTCAGATTGCAGGAAAAGGCCGCGCCCAGCTCCATAACCGCAGCGGAAAGGACACCGGTGGTGGACTCACCGGCAAAATGAACCCGAAAGCCGTGGGCAGTCAATACCTCCGCCACGGCCTGCGCAAATATCTCGCCGCCAAAGCGATTGTCATGGCCAAGCACACAGCCGCGTTCCCTGGCCTCTTCATAACTCTTTATCCCTAAGCTTGGGCCTAACGCCGAACCGTTATCCAGACCCTTGTACATATCAACGATGGCCTGAGCCACCTGGCTTACCGACTTGACCGTAAGGTCTTTCCCGATAATGCCGCGCCAGCCCGAGGTCCCAAACTTGACCGGCGATATGGGCCTGGCTTGCGAGGTCAGGATTTCGTCCCTGACCAGGGAATAAATACCGTCGATCTCCTTCTGATAAAAGGCCCTGTTATCCGGATCGGTCTCCCTTAACCTCACCAGTTCAGAAATGGCCGCGAAATACCTGCTCCCGGCATGATTGCCCGGAATGATACACTTATCCCGAATCTCCTTGCTCATCTCCTCACATCGCATCATACTCATATAGTTACCCTTAGCAGAGTGTCTTCTGTCTTATCCTTCTGGATGCTGTTCAGGTATTCCCATTCCTTGGGCCGGGTTGTCTGGATGAAAGAGATCACATCCTGTGGAAAGAGGCTGCGTTCCGCGTCGAACGCATCCCGGTCACCCTTTTCGTACCCGCCTGCCGTAGTCAGGTGGTGTTCAATAGCGGTTTCAAATGTAGCTTCCGTGTAATTTTTGGACACCTAAAAGCCTCCTTTGGCGGAGATACCTCAGTCTGGCGGTTGTATGGGCAAAACCTTATCATTGAGCTTCATCTAATACACACAAAAACGATTGTGTTGCACGCATGGCACTTTATGAAACACAAAATCGATTACGTGGATTGCCTGCAACTCAATGCTCCTGTTCGGTGATCGCGATCAGTTCGGGAAAGATCGTGACAGCTGCCCGTCTACCTTTGCCAGGGCGGCGTTCGCCTGTCCGATCAGGGAAACATGGGCGGCCCAGTCAACACGGTCGAGGGGCAGGCTGTCCGGTGTAAAGGGTTTCATGAAATAACCTCCTCGCGCACGTCGATCTTGCCCGTTACGGCCGCAGAGATGATGGCGGAACGGTATTCGAATTTTTCAGAAAAAAGACGCAAAGTCATCATCTTTCGTTTCGTGCCTTTCGTGTGTTTCGTAGCCTCTTCATAAGTCCTCACCCCTAACAGATTATCCTATCCCTCAGGTATCCTCTCAACATCCGCCTCATCGAGCGGTTCGTCCACGGCATTGCGCAGCCATGCTGGGTTGAATCCTGCTTCCGAAGTTCCCTCGACCCTGATTCTGACCTTGGCCCCGTCGGACTTGTCGGCCAGGTTTGCAATGGCCGGTCCAGCCGGCGGGGGCACAAAGCCTGTTTTGACAGGGGCTGAGCCAGAGGGTTGTGCCACATTGTGTTGAAAAACCTGGCTATTCCGTCATTTGTCATTTGCGGCTTCGGCCTCCTCCCGGATCTTCTCGTAGACATCCTTGAGGAGGTGCTGGCTGACGGCCTCGCGGAACTGGGCCTCGTTCATAAACTTGGCCGTGATTTCCTCGTTTTGGTCCATGCGGTCGATAAAGAGACCCTCCAGGGCTTTACGGAAGACGTAGCCGAAGTTCTCCATCGTGTTGGCGAGCGCGGCTTGTCGGAGGCTGCTGTCGGCTACAGCATCCTCCCGTATCGACTCGAAAAACAGTTGATCGCCAGGCTTGAACTCCGTTCCGAACCGCTCGTTGAGAATATCGATCAGCTTGGACAACTCGATCTCATCACCTCGGGCGACGCCGGTGCCCACGGACGTGGGACCCGCCACCTCATAGCGAGCGCCCGGCTCCATGGCGATTGAACCCTCGCCGATCTTCTGCAATCGGTAAAACTTGAGCGCGACGTCATCGTCAAAGTTGTAGATCGGCCCGCGGGCGCCCCTCGGCAGTTTGGTAAGCAGAAACCGGATGTATGAGTAAAGCTTCTCCAAGTCGGAGTCCTGGAAGGGGATCACCTGCGCCATGAACGAATAGAGGTTCCTAAAAGCAACCAGCGTCTTGCGGAACTCCTCGCGGACCTCTTCTTCAAGTCCGTTGTAACGATTCACAGCCGGATCGATGCACGCGTTCATCCTGGCGTGGTCGGCGGGCGTTTGATTCTGTCGCGGTTTGTAGAAAACCTTACAGAACTCCTCGACCTCGGCCTTGTAGTAGACCTGGTGTCCGTCCAATTTGGCCTGAAGTTCGTAAAGTTGCTTCGGCTCCGCCCTCTCGCCGATGATCGTCTGCTCGTAGTAGGGTTGGAAGGCCTTCAATATCTCTTCGGGCTCATTGACGAAGTCGAGAATAAAGGTATCTTCCTTGCCCGGGTGGGTACGGTTGAGCCGGGAGAGGGTTTGGACCGCCTGGATTCCTGCGAGCCGCTTGTCCACGTACATGGTGTGAAGGAGCGGCTGGTCAAATCCGGTCTGGTATTTCTCCGCCACGAGAAGCACCTGGTACTCTTCCGTTCCAAAGCGTTCGGGAAGCTCCTTCTCGCGGATGCCGTTGTTCATGCCGACTTCCGTGTATTCCACTTCGGGTGCATCCGGATCGATCACCGTACCGGAGAAGGCAACCAGCGTCTTGATCCCCGTGTAACCCTTCTCGGCGATGTATTTGTCGAATGCCTGTTTGTACTTTACCGCGTGCAATCGGCTGGAGGTGACTACCATCGCCTTGGCTTTTCCGCCAATCTTATGCATGGTGAAGTGGCGGAAATGCTCGACCATGACCTCAGTCTTCTGGGCGATGTTGTGCGGATGGAGACTCATGAAGCGGGCGAGCGCCCTTGCCGCCTTACGCTTGTCCACCTTGGGATCGTCTTCGATGGACTTGATCAGCCGGTAATATGTCTTGTACGTGGTGTAGTTTTGGAGAACGTCGAGGATGAAGCCCTCGTCGATGGCCTGCCGCATGCTGTAGAGGTGGAAGGGTTGCGGCTTACCATCCGCGCCCTTCGTTCCGAAGACCTCCAGCGTTTTATACTTGGGTGTCGCGGTGAAGGCGAAGAAGCTGATATTGGGCTGGTGGCCGCGTTTGGCCATGGTCTTGAGGATTTCCTCTTCATAATCGGGCAGCCCTTCCTCCTCGGCCTTCGCCCTGGCCTCTTCCTTGATCGCCGCTCCGGCGAGCACACCCTTGAGTTCGGTCGCCGTCTCGCCGCCCTGCGAACTGTGCGCCTCATCAACCACCACCGCGTATCGGCGCATAGGCAAATCGCCCATCTTCTCGGTGACAAAGGGGAACTTCTGTAACGTGGTGATCACGACCGGCACACCAGACCCGAGGGCATCGGCCAACTGGGTCGAGTTGATGTCGATCTTCTGGACCACGCCCTGCTTGTGCTCGAACTGGTAAATCGTGTTCTGGAGCTGCTGGTCAAGGACCACCCGGTCGGTTACCACGATGATCGAGTCGAAGACCTTTTCGTCCTTTTCGGTGTAGAGGCTGGCGAGCCGATGGGCCAGCCAGGCGATGGAGTTGGACTTGCCGCTGCCGGCGGAGTGTTGGACGAGGTAATTGGTTCCGGTGCCTCGTCCGCGCGCGTCGGCCACGAGTTTTCGCACACAATCAAGCTGGTGGTAGCGCGGGAAGATCATCGTCTCCCGCTTCACCTTTTTGCCGCCGAGCTGCTTCTCCTCGATCTGGAGATGAATGAACCTCGCCAGGATGTCGAGAAAGCTGTGCCGCTCCAGGACCTCTTCCCAGAGGTAGGCGGTTTTGTAGCCACCTGGATTCTCCGGGTTACCTGCGCCGCCTCCGCAGCCCCGGTTGAAGGGGAGAAAATAGGTGCTGCGGCCGGAAAGCCGTGTGGCCATGTAAACTTCGTCTGTGTCCACGGCGAAATGAACCATCGTGCGCTTCTTGAACTGGAAGATCGGGTCCGCCGGGTCGCGGTCATTCTTGTATTGTGTGATCGCATGCCGCCAAGTCTGGGCGGTCATGGGGTTTTTGAGCTCCAGCGTGGAGACGGGGATGCCATTCAAGGCCAAGGTCACATCGAGGGTATTGCCGTGCTTGGCCGAGTAGCGAAGCTGACGGGTCACTGCGAGTCGGTTCGCCGCGTAGAGTTTCTGTGTGTCCGGGTTCATTCCGCTCGCTGGGGCGAAGTAGGCCACGCGAAACAGCTTTCCAAAGCATTTGAATCCGTGTCGCAGGACGGAGAGACACCCCTCGTGGTCGGAATTGAGCGCCCGGCAGAGGTCGTCCAGCAGAGTGTCTTCAGCCTTCTCTTTTTGGAGGTTGGCGAGGTACTCCCATTCCTTAGGCTGGGTTGTCTGGACGAAGGAAATCACATCCTGCGGGAAGAGGCCGCGTTGAGGGTCGAACGCGTCCCGGTCGCCTTTCTCGTACCCGCCTGCCGTGGTCAGGTGGTGCTCGATGGCGGTCTCGAATGCGTATTCCGTATGTTGGCCAGGCATCAGGAGACCTCCTTGCGCACGTCGATCTTGCCCGTCACGGCGGCAGAGATCAGGGCGGTGCGGTATTCGCGGAGCATGTCTATTGAGTCTTGTATCTTCTTGGTCATAGCATCAATCCGCACTGTCTCCCGGTCGAGGAAGGCGGCAATGGAACGCTGAATATCAATAGCAGGAATCGGATGCCTGAAGTCTCTTATAAAGTCATCCGGTACGCGTTTCTGTCCGCCAGCTCCATACATGTATGCCTCGCCGATCTTGCGGAAGGTGTGGCTGATCGTTACGTAAAACAGGAATCGACGATCCAAATCCTCCAAGGGGCGCAAAACATGCAGTTCGGTCGTCCCAAATCCAAGGCCGTTTTCTAACCCCTCTCCTATTGAACCCTTACCGTTTTCAAAGCAAGGTGTAATCTTCGCTACAACGACATCACCTTCACAGAAATACGTGTATCCAGTAGATACATCTCCGAGGGGTTTCATTTGCTCAAGACGAAGCCCGCCGTATTCACAGACAGCTTCCATTGGAACAAACGAAACTTGGGTATCCACAGGAAGTCCATTGACCTCCGCCCTCGATGGATTAATCCTCGCACGGAAACGCAACCGCACAACGGGCCAATGCTCCGGAATCTCACCCAGCCATTCGATGCCGGAATCCTTCGTTGGGGCGTTGGGATCGAGCCCCTTGGTGACGGTGTGGCTGATAAGGGCGGATCGCTTCTCCTGGAGCAACTCGATCTGCCGCTGTTTTTTCTCGACCAGCGCATCAATTCGCCCCGTCTCGCGATCAAGAAAGGCGGCGATGGCGCGTTGTTCTTCTATCGGACAAAAAGGGAGAACGTTGTTGTAGGCGTCCTCGCGTGAAAGGCCCGGGACAGCGGAATCTTTTGAAAAGGAATCAAGTCGAAGCCACTGAAGGGAGTAGTACAGCCATCGCAAATCATTCGATGTGAAGCGGTCATCAATGAAGTACGTTGTGTCGATAGCAAAACAAGGAATGTTCGAGTAAGCAACCTTTCCGAAAGACCCCTTCCGCCCAACGATCAAGCACGGCGCTTTGGTGTTGGCTCGATCATGTTCGCCTACAACACCATTTGACCCATATACAGGGCACGTACCGGGAAGGCGGTCATCAGCAGCAAGTGAATCACCGTAGCCGAGAGTCGCAATGGTCTTCAGGCGTAGCATCTCCCAATGATCGGGCACCTTACCGAGCCATTGCACACCGGACTGCCTATATTTCGGATAGGACTGCCTGCTCATTCGCCGTCCCTCCCGCGTTGCTTTCGCGCGCCCTTCGCCTTCTTCTTGCTCTTTGGGGGCGTCCGCAGTTTCTTGCGCCGCGTCTCCAGCATCTTTGCGGACGTGCGTAGGTCTTCCACGTACCGCGCCTCGGCCTCGGTTTCCGCTTCCAGTCGCCGCCTTTCTGCGAAGGCGTCGTATTGTCCCTGCGCCCATTCGAGCGCCTCGTCACGACTAATCGTGCCGGGTCCGGAGAGCACGGGCAATTCGGTGTCGTGCAGGAACTTATCGAGGAACCCTTCCCAGTCGCGCATACGAATATCCTGCCGCCGCTGGGCGCGGAACTCGGCTTGGTCGAGAAACATCACGGTAATGCGGTTGAGCGTGTCGATCTCCCTGGTGTCGAGGTAGTTCTTGGCCGTGCCCACGTCGCGTTTGATCACCCGGCCGCCTTTCCACGCGGTCAGACCCATGTTGGCCTTGCCTGCGTCCGCGCGCCGTCGCACGATCTCCGCCGCCGTCATGCCGGTGGCGGCATGGTGCATCTTGTTCTGCATGGTGGCGAAAAACCGCTGCGTTTCCTCCTCGCCCTCCCGGTAGTCGCAGGCCAGCGCGAAGATCTCCCGGATGCGTTGGTAGACGCGCGCTTCACTGGCGCGAATCTCTCGGATGCGGGCGAGCAGTTCATCGAAATAGTCCACCAGCCCGCTGTCGCCCTTGAGCCGTTCGTCGTCGAGCGTGAATCCCTTGACGATGTATTCGCGCAGGCGTTCGGTGGCCCACTGGCGAAACTGGGTGCCACGCGGGCTTTGCACCCGGTAGCCCACGGCCAAAATGGCCTCGAGGCTATAGTGAAGCACGTTGCGGGAGACTTGGCGGGAGCCTTCCTGGCGAACTATTAAGTATTCCTTAATAGTTGACTCCTCGGCCAGCTCGCCTTCCGCGTAAATGTTTTTCAGGTGGATGTTTACGTTCGGAACGGTGGTCTGAAACAACTCGGCGATCAGCGCCTGGGTCAGCCAGACGGTCTCGCCCTCCAGCAGCACTCGGATGCGGTTGCCGCCGTCCTCGGCCTGGTAAACGATAATCTCTCCACCCGGGCGGGGTGTGTCTTTTTCGCTCATTCCGTCACCTCCGCCAGCATGTCCGCGATTTCCTTCTCGATCTTCTTGAGGTCCGTTTCGATCTTCTCCAGCGGTCGCGGCGGCGCGTAGTGGTAGAAGTGGCGGTTGATGTTGATCTCGTAGCCGACCTTGGTCTTGGACTCGTCCACCCAGGCGTCGGGCACGTGGGGCAGGACTTCCCGCCTCATGTATTCGTCCACGTCTTCTTTGAGCGGGACGTTCTCGTAGTCGCGGAGTTCGGGATCTGGTTCGGGGTTGCCATTGGTGTCGGTGCAGATATTTGCAGTCTCGTCCCGCTCAGCCAGGGCCATGAGGATGGCCTTCAACAGGACGGCGGGAATCTTGAGACCTGCCTTCTTGAACGCCATCTTCACCATCTCCGAGAACTGTTCGCGGTTCTTGACGACGCCCCTAGGATCGAGACGGCCCAGTGCGGAAAGGATTGCCTCTTGGAGCCTCCGCCCCTCGGCGATCTCCGCCTGTGCAGCCTTGGTATCCTTTCGTTTCTTGCTGGTGGCCAGATTTGCAAATGCCTTGGTCTCTTCAAGTCGCGCGATACGCTCCTTGTCTACAGCAAAGTTGAGCCTAAGCGGCCGCTCGACCGTGATGCGGCGGTGGCCGAAATCCTCGTTGTCGAAGACACGGATGTGCTCGGCATCCTTGAGATTCCCGTAGAGCCGGGTGATCTCATCGCGCTGATCGTCGCAGACTTCGTTTCGCTTGTTGCCGAGGGATTTACGCATCTTTTTGAAGAAGGCCGTTCCGTCCACCAGTTGAATTTTGCCCCTGCGGCCCAGCTTCTTCCGGTTGGTGACGATCCAGAGGTAGGTGTAGATGCCCGTGTTGTAGAAAAGCTGGTCCGGCAAGGCGACAATGGCCTCCAGCCAATCGTTTTCGATGATCCAGCGGCGGATTTCGCTCTCTCCCGACCCGGCCGCACCGGTGAACAGCGGCGAACCGTTGAAGACGATCCCCAGGCGGGTGCCCCCTTCCTTGGGGTCCTTCATTTTGCTGATCATGTGCATGATAAAGAGAAGGGAGCCGTCATTGATGCGAGGCAGTCCCGCGCCGAAACGTCCTCCAAAGCCCTGTTCTTCATGTTCGCGTGTGATGAAGTCGGCTTCCGGCTTCCACTCCACACCGAAGGGCGGATTGGCCAGCATGTAATCGAACTTGTGACGAGGAAACCGGTCGTCGGTAAAGCTGTCGCCAAAGGCGATGTGCTCGATGTCCTGTTCCTTGATCATCATGTCCGAGCCGCAGATGGCGTAGGCTTGGGCGTTGTAGTCCTGGCCAAAGACCTCCAGGCGGGCGTCGGGGTTGAGTTCGCGCACGTAGTCCTCGGCCACGGAGAGCATACCGCCCGTTCCGCAGGCCGGGTCATAGAGGGTCTTCACGATTCCCTTGGTGGTAAGGATGTCGCCATCCGGCATAAAGAGGAGGTTCACCATCAGGCGAATGACCTCACGGGGCGTAAAGTGATCGCCGGCCTCCTCGTTCGATGCCTCGTTGAACCTCCGGATCAGCTCCTCGAAGATGTAGCCCATCTCGATGTTCGAGACGACGTGCGGATGGAGGTCGATATCACAGAACTTGGACACGACCAGATAGAGCCGGTCGGCCTTGTTGAGCTTGTCGATGTGTTCCTCGAATCCGAAGTGCTCGATGATCTCTCGGGCCCGCATGGAGAAACCCTTGATGTAGTCGGTCAGATTTGCGGCGATGTTGTTCGGATCACCTTTGAGCTTTTCAAAGGTGTAACGACTGGTGTTGTAGAAAGGCACACCTGAAGCCCGGATCAGTTTGGCGTCAAAAACCCCTTTCCCCTTGCCGCTCCATTTATTCTTTGCTTCAAGGACCTTTTCCTTAGTCGGCTCGAGCACGCAGTCGAGGCGGCGAAGAACGGTCAGGGGGAGCATGACGTCCTTGTACTGATTTGGCCGGTAGGGTCCGCGAATGAGGTCGGCAACCGACCAGATAAAGCTAACTTTTTCACTGAAGTTGTTCATGTCTGCTCCTGATCCTGGCTCAGGGCCTGCTACTCGAAGTCCGCGGCCGCTCAGTTATCGGTAAGATGCCTACGAATGCCAACGAAACCAGAGAGGAGTATATTTAAGCGGACCAGTCCCGTCAAGGACAAAAGCTTTGAGCTTTGAGACTTAAATCAGGGCTTCCATTATGGCGTCATGGATGAGGGGCCGGAAGGCCTTTATTTTTTCATTGGCCCGGCTGGGGTGAATACGGTTGGTAAGGAGGAGAATGATTATCTCTCTCTCCAGGTCCATCCAGAAAGACACGCCGGTAAACCCGAGGTGGCCGACGCTTTTCCGGGAAAAATACCGGCCGGCGCTTGAACCCTCTTCGGATGGGGTATCAAAGCCCAGCGCCCAGGTGGTTCCACGGGGCAACTCCTGCCGTGTAAGAAAGGCCGTCATCAATTCAC
Source organism: Thermodesulfobacteriota bacterium (assembly GCA_031082315.1). Taxonomy (NCBI): domain Bacteria; kingdom Pseudomonadati; phylum Thermodesulfobacteriota; species Thermodesulfobacteriota bacterium. The sequence continues at coordinate 168,687 of JAVHLC010000005.1, read as the reverse complement.
GGCTGAAGATTCCCGTCTCTACTTCCCCCCGATAGGACTTTAATATCATCTTAAGGAGGCCATATAACTCCTCCGCCGTGCCAAACAGACCGGCATGACCGCACACCCCGCCCACGGCATAGGCGTTGTCATCATGCACCTCGCCGCACAAGACCTTTTTGCGCCAGGGGCACTCCTCTGTGGCCGCTATCACCCCGGGATCAGGTAAACTGCGGCTGTTAAGGGGCCGAAATCCGGTAAAAACCAGGCCCAGCGGCCGGTAAATCCTGGCCAAGACAAACTCATCCAATCCCTGGCCGGAGGCCCTTTCAATTATCCATTCAAGCAGCATGAACCCCAGGTCGCTGTAAAGGGCCGCTTCCCCGGGGACAGCAGCCAAGGGTTCATCCAGGAGCCACCCGCGTAATATCTTCTTTCGTTCCCCCGGAGGATAAGCCCTTAACTGCTCAAAATAAGGTTGATAGGCAGGCATACCCGAGGAGTGGGAGAGAAGCTGTCTCAAGGTAATCCCCGCCTTGGGGTTATCCCGGCCAAGACCCAGAATATCCCCTATTTCTTGATCGATCTTCAGCTTACCATCGGCCACCAAGTTCATAATCGCCATAGTGGTGGCCAGGGGTTTGGTAAGCGAGGCCAGGTCGAAAAGTGTATCTGTCGTCATTGATTGTCTGGCTGGAATAATGGAGGCATGTCCGTAGGCGCGATGGGATAAGACCTTGGCCTCAGCCGCTATAAGGAGCACGGCGCCCGGAAAAACGCCTTCCTCCACGGCCCGATGCATAAGAGTGTCAACTTTTGAAAAGACAGGCATGTTAGCTGTTAATGCAGGCCTATTGTATGCAAGGCTCGGTCAATTCCAGCGTCCCTTCGTATCCATCCAATCTGAACATAGCGCCAATAGGCACGGCCATATTTTCCTTGCCGTGCCCAAAGGGGAAGCCCGCAACAATCGGGATATCCAGGTCCCGCAGGTTCTGATGGGCAAATTCCCACACCTCTTCCTCTTCGACCCCTTCTGTGAATTGCCCCAGGACCAATCCGGCCAGCTTCGAAAGCCTCCCGGCGAGTTTAAGCTGGGTAAAAAGGCGATCAATGCGATAGAGTTTTTCCCCGCACTCTTCAACAAAAAGGATGCGGCCCTCCCAGGAAGGCTCGTAAGGCGTGCCCAGCAGGTGAACCAGGGTAGTAAGATTTCCTCCCATAAGCCGGCCCTGCGCCCGGCCTTTCTGAATAATCTCCCGGCGCGAAGGCGCTATAATCAGGGGCGACTCTCTGGTAAGGAGGTCCAGGAAGCGACGCAGCCCATCATCAGAAAGACCGGGCAGTCCGGTCAGCATCGGCCCGTGAAATGTGACCAGACCGCCGGAGTCAAAGGCAAAGTTCAGGAGGGCGGTGACATCGCTAAAACCCAAAATGATCTTGGGATGGGTCTTAAATAGCGAGGCATCTATATGACTCAACATACGCAGCGTGCCATAGCCGCCGCGTACACAGAGCACGGCCTGGACCTCATCATCTGTAAGCGCCCCGGTTAAAAGCCGGGCCCGATGTTCATCAGAACCGGCCAGATAACCGTTTCGTTCGAATAACAGGGGATGATGCTTGACTTCAAAACCCAGGGAGACCAGAAGCTGTACGCCCCTATCAAAATCCTCTTTCTCAAAGGGGCTGCCGGTAGCCACCAGGGCGATCCGGTCGCCTTTGCCCAATCTCCCGGGTCTGATTATTCCTGAATATCTAGACGTTCTGCTCATAGATGAGGCGCAGCCCTTCCAGGGTAAGATGGGGTTCGACTGCCTTTATGGTCCTGGATTCAGAGACGATAAGAGAAGCCAGCCCTCCTGTGGCAATTACCTTGACCGGGCTTCCAATCTCCCTTTTCATGCGGGTAACGATACCATCGGCCATATCCGCAAAACCATAGACAATACCGGCATTCATGGCCGCTACCGTATCTCTGGCCATAACCGCCCGGGGTCTGGCAAATATAGCGGCACGGGGCAGCCTGGCGGCCTTGGCAAAGAGGGCTTCACAGGAAATAAGCACACCGGGCGCAATGGCCCCGCCCAGGTACTCCCCGCGTCCCGAGACATAATCAAATGTGGTGGCGGTGCCGAAATCCACGACAATCACGCCCTTCGGATACCTGGCAAAGGCCGCTACGGCATTGACCAGGCGGTCAGCCCCTAGTTCTGCCGGGTTATCTATACAGATCTCTATCGGGGACGCAATCCCCGGCCCAACCACCAGCGGCTTAACTTTCAGGTATTCCTGACAAAAGGTCTCGACCGCATAAAGCATGGAAGGGACTACACAGGAAATGGCCGCGCCGCGAATCTCAGAAATGGCTATGTTTTCACGGGATATAAGGCAGGAAAAGCTGATAAGGAGCCCGTCGGCGGTCACCTTCGGGTCTGTACGCAAACGCCAGTCTCTAAGGAGACGGGCTCCTTTAAAGAGGCCGAATACGATATTTGTATTGCCTATATCTATCGCCAGGAGCACAGGGCATCCCTTTCTTATTTCAAGGCCTTTTCCAGAAATAAAGCCAGATCCTGCGCCAGGGCCTCGATCTGATCCTCTCTTTCCCCCTCCACCATCACGCGGACTAACGGCTCTGTGCCGGAGAAACGCACCAGAACCCGTCCCCGGCCCCCAAGCTCACGCTCTGCCGCGGCCAGCTTTTTCTTAAAGCCGTTAATCTCATCCAGACCTTTTTTCACACTTACCCGCATATTTATCAGCTTCTGGGGATATGATTCCATAATCTTCGCCAGCTCGGAAAGGGGCCGCCCGGTCTTACAGATGATCGCGAGGAGCTGCAGCGCCGCCAATATGCCGTCGCCGGTAGTGATATGGTCGAGAAAAATCAGATGTCCGGATTGTTCGCCCCCAAGGTTGTACCCGCCCCTGACCATTTCTTCCACCACGTAACGGTCACCGACCTGGGTACGGACAAGGTTGCCCCCCATATTCCTCATGCACACCTCGAGACCCATGTTGCTCATGACCGTGCTAACCAGGGTCTTTTTGCGCAGTTTTTTCTCCCCGGCCATCATAGAGGCACAGATGGCCATGATATGGTCTCCGTCAACCTTATTTCCTTTCTCATCCACAAAGATAACGCGGTCTGCATCCCCGTCGAGGGCGATCCCCAGGTGAGCGCCCTGTTCCCGGACGCTATTTTGCACCAACTTTGTATCGAGGGCCCCGCAACCACGGTTGATATTCGTCCCATCCGGGTTGACTCCGACCAGGGTCAGGTCGGCGCCAAGCTCGCCAAAGACGATCGGAGCCACTTTATACGCCGCCCCATGGGCGCAATCAAGCACGATCCGCAGGCCATCCAGGCTATAGGCAGAAGGAAACGTGTTCTTGAGAAAAACGATATAACGCCCGGTGGCGTCATCGATGCGGAATGCCTTTCCCACCTCATCTGCCGTGGGCCTCAGGGAGTCAATTTCCTTGGAAAAAATAAGGTCTTCGATCTTTTGTTCCGTGGCGTCCGGAAGCTTAAACCCGCTGCCGGAAAAAAATTTTATTCCGTTGTCCTGAAAGGGATTATGAGAGGCCGAGATAACGACCCCGGCGTCAGCGCGCATATTCTTGGTAAGAAAGGCTATGCCGGGTGTCGGAAGCGGACCGACCAGGAGCACATCCACCCCCATGGAACAGATACCGGAGGCAATGGCATTCTCAATCATGTAACCCGAAAGCCGCGTGTCCTTTCCGATAACTATGCGGTGCCGCCGGTTTTTGTCCTTAAATACATAGGCAACGCCACGCCCCAATTGCATGGCTATTTCCGTGGTCATGGGATAGATATTGGCCACACCGCGCACGCCGTCCGTACCAAAAAGCTTACGCATATATCACCTGTTGTTTCTAAAGTGAACTCAAGCTATCAGCCACCGGCTTTCTCGATTTCAGATTTGAAATTTGAGATCTTTTTGCTGATGGCTGATCGCTGACCGCTGAATGCTTTTCTTTAAAAATAATTACCCTGACCGATTTCGGCTTAACCTTCTCTATCTCTACACCTGCCGGGGCTTCAACAACAGGCCGCCTCACATACGTGCCGGGACCGAGTCCCCCCAATTGCACCACCGCCCGGATATCCTGTTTCCGGGCCGCATTTCGCAGCACACTCACCGGTCCCTGCATTGATACTTCTATGTTACGGGGGTCAATCTTATACCCATAGGCCGCACCCGCACCCTCCACAGGTATAACCAGGCTTTTCCGTATAATCTTTTCTTCAACCTGTATATAGGCAGTCACCTGTGGTTCACCCACCACCCTCAGGTGATACCTCTGCAAGTCAAGACCTACTACAGCCTTCGTGCTTACACTAAGTCCTGAAATATCAATGGGCCGGGTCAAGACCTTTTTTACCTTAGCCACTTCCCTGACCGCACCGGACAAAACTACCTTAGCCGGTTTAAGTTCCACGCCCTTTAGCTCATAATCAGCGGCTATTGCGCCTTTTAACACGGCCTCAACCGGCGCTTCCCGCCGGGACAGCGGCTCCAGGACCAGGTTCACCTGGGAAGGATGAATACGTGTTACCTGGACCTCCCCCGGGAGACGGATACCTTCAGGAGTAATATGTAATGTCATCTTTCCCGGTGTGGCCTTAGCCAAATCCACCACATGGCTAAGACGCCGGGTGACCAGTTCACGCACCAGACTACGCGGCCCATAGATACGCACATCTATCGCGCCGCTAAACTCATTGCTGATAACCAGATCATCAGGCATGTTAACCAATTCCAGGGGGACACTAAGACTTACCTCGGCCTTTTCCTCCCCCACCACAAAGAACCACAAAAATAGGGCAAACGCCAGGGCTAAGAGCTTAAGCCCGATATTCTTTCTCCAGAATCTCTGCGTCTTGCCGGCCTTCATTTTTTAATCTTTGTACCCATGAGTTTCTTCCACCACTGCCTGCCGTCCTTTTCCTCTCTCCAGATACCCTGAAGCATATTTCTTAAGGTCGCAGCGTCGAGATCGCGTGTTATTTTGCTGTCAATAGCCGCAGAGATAGTCCCGGTCTCCTCCGAGACCACTACTACCACCGCATCGGTATGCTCGGTCAGGCCGACTGCAGCCCGGTGGCGCGTACCTAATTTTTTGCTCAAAAAAGGGTTGGTGGAAAGAGGCAAAAAACACCCCGCATGCGAGATGCGGCCATTACGAATGATGACTGCTCCATCATGTATGGGTGAGGTCGGATAAAAGATACTCAAGAGTATCTCCCGGCTGACCCGGGCATCGATGGGCACGCCGGATTCCAGGTAGTCCTTCAGGCCGGCCTCCCTCTCGATAGCTATTAATCCACCAATTCCCTTATTCGACAGCGATACAGCCGACCGGACCACCTCTTCCAAAATTTGCAGCGTGGCTGTATCTGCCTTTAGAAACGGGGTACGGCCGACCTGCATTAAGGCCCGGCGAATGTCATCCTGAAAAATGATGACCACTAAAAGAAAAAAGGAGCTTAAAAAGGTGCCGAGCAGCCAGTGCAGGGTTTGCAGTCCCACCTCGCGCGCCATGAAATAGAAAACGACCAGAATAGCCAGGCCGGCCACCATCTGCACTGCCCGGGTACCGCGAATAAAAAGGATTATCTCATAGATAATAAAGGCTACCAGCAAGATGTCCAGGACATCCTGCCAGCGCAATGTAGTCAAATATTCAATCATTTTCCTGCGTGCTTTCTATCATTATAGCTAATGGCTGACTGCTGTATGCTGAACGCTGCCCTTTCTGATGGCTTCTACTATGCGGACCGTGTATACGGCAGAACGCACATCATGTACCCGCACTATATGCGCGCCCTCCCAGACACCCACAGCCACTACGGCCTGCGTAGCCCCATCCCTTTCCCCAACGTCGATATCCAATATCTTGCCTATAAAACTCTTGCGTGACGGCCCGATCAGGATGGGCCGCCCCAGTTCCTGAAAAGCAGAGATAGACCGAAGAAGCATTAAGTTGTGATCCGCGTTCTTGCCAAAGCCGATGCCGGGATCGAGAATAAATCTATTTCTATCCATCCCCCTTGTCTCAGCCCAGGCCAGGCGTTCACGCAAAAAAGCCATTACTTCCCCCACCACATCGTCATAATAAGGCATTACCTGCATGTCTTGCGGCATTCCCTGCATGTGCATAAGAATGGCCGGGACCTGATGTTTGAGAAGCACATCAACCATGGCCGGGTCATAACGCAGCGCCGTAACATCGTTGACTATGTCCGCGCCGGCAGAAACGGCTGCACCGGCTACTTCGGCCTTATAAGTATCTATAGAGAGCAGGACATCCCATCGTCTTCGGATAGCCTCTATCACGGGCACCACCCGGGACAGTTCTTCCCGGACGGAGACAGGCTGCGCAAAAGGACGGGTGGATTCTCCGCCTACGTCAATGATGTCCACCCCGGCCCCAATCATATCTTCCGCGTGCTTAAGGGCCGCATCCGGCGCCGTATAGCGTCCGCCGTCAGAAAATGAATCCGGCGTGACATTAAGTATGCCCATTACATAGGTCTTTACACCAAAGGACAGCACCCTGCCCTTGCAGACCAATGTCAAACCCTCTTCATCCATGATAACCAAAAGACACCCGGCCATAGGCCGACCGTAGGCCGGATACTTTAACTAGGCTCCATCCGGAAACTCAAGGATTCCGGACGGAGCAATCAGCACTCAGCTATCAGCGTTCAGCTTAATGTGTTGCTTGTCTTAGATTTTTGCTGACAGCTAATCGCTGATCGCTGAAAGCGTGAAGCCGTAAACAGTAATTTCCGGATGAACACTAAATAAATGTAAGGAAGGTCCCTTACTATAGGCACACTGGCCATTAGTCATCGGTCATCGGTTCAGTGTGGAAGGCTGACCATTCTTACCAGTGCCAACTGACCATTGACTAATGACATCCGGTATAAGCGGATCTGGCGTTAAGCTGCTGTCGGCTCTCTTCTTCCGTTTAACCCTAAGATATTGTCGATGTCTCCCGCATCCAGCGACTCCCGTTCCAGTAAGGAGGCGGCCAGCTTATGCAGGGACTGTATATTCTCATGGATAATGTCTTTAGCGCGTTGATAACTTTCCGTTACCAGCCGTTTAATCTCCTCATCAATCCGAACCGCTGTTGCCTCGCTATAATCCTTGTGCTGAGCTATTTCCTTACCCAAAAAGATGTGCTCTTCCTTCTTGCCAAAAGACAGCGGCCCCATATCTTCGCTCATACCCCAGTTACAAACCATCTTACGTGCCAATTCGGTAGCCCGTTCGATATCATTGCCGGCGCCGGTAGTAAACTGTTTTAAAACAAGCTCCTCGGCCGCCCGTCCTCCCAGGAGAATGACGAGATTATTAATCAGATAGTCCTTTTGATAGGTATGCCTCTCATCAATAGGTAGTTGTTGGGTAAGACCCAGTGCCCTGCCGCGGGGAATGATGGTTACTTTATGGATGGGATCAGCCCCGGGCAGGAGTTTAGCTACCAGGGCATGGCCGGCTTCATGAAAGGCGGTTATGCGTTTTTCTTCCTCAGTGATGATCATACTACGCCTCTCCGTGCCCATCATGACCTTGTCCTTGGCCTCCTCAAAATCAGACATCTGGAGTTTTTCCTTATTCTTCCGGGCTGCGAGTAAGGCTGCCTCATTAACCATGTTTTCCAGATCCGCTCCGCTGAAGCCGGGCGTGCCCCGCGCCAGGACGCTCAAATTCACATCACTATCCATGGGCATATTTCGCGAATGCACTCTCAAAATACCTTCACGGCCGCGGATATCAGGTGTGGGTACGACTATCTGCCTGTCAAACCGGCCGGGCCTGAGCAAGGCCGGGTCAAGGACATCCGGCCTGTTGGTGGCCGCGACGATAATAACCCCCTCATTCGACTCAAACCCGTCCATCTCTACGAGAAGCTGATTTAGGGTCTGTTCCCTTTCATCATGGCCTCCTCCCAGTCCGGCGCCCCGGTGGCGGCCCACCGCGTCGATCTCATCGATGAAAATAATGCACGGGGCGTTTTTCTTCCCCTGCACAAAGAGGTCTCGTACTCTGGAGGCGCCCACACCTACAAACATTTCCACAAAATCAGAACCGCTTATGCTGAAAAAAGGTACTCCGGCTTCTCCGGCTATGGCCTTAGCCAGTAAGGTCTTCCCCGTCCCCGGCGCTCCCATAAGGAGCACGCCTTTGGGAATTCGTCCTCCGAGACGCGTGAACCTTTTGGGATCTTTCAAAAAATCGATAATCTCGGACAGCTCCTCCTTGGCCTCATCTATACCTGCTACATCGGCAAATGTTGTCTTGACAGTCTGGCCGGAAAGGAGTCTGGCCCGGCTCTTGCCAAAAGAAAGGGCCTTGCCGCCCCCGGCCTGCATCTGACGCATAAAAAATATCCAGACCCCTATGAGAAGCAGCATGGGCAGCCATGAGATAATAAGTGTCCAATACCATGGGGATTCTTCCGCCGGTTTTACCGCTATTTTGACGCTAGCCTGCCGCAGAATTTTAACCAGGTCAACATCCTTCGGGGCATACGTCTTGAAGGCCCGGCCATTAACATACTGCCCATGGATGCGCTCTCCCTGCACCGTTACCCGCGACACCTCTCCCTTTTCCACCTTATCCAGAAAGTCGCTATAGGTTACCTCACTGCTATCCTCTCCCGGACGATTGAAGAATTGAAACAAAAGGATCATTACCAGGCCGATAACCAGCCAGAGAGATAAATTTTTATAAAACGTATTCAAAAAGTCCTCCCCTGCTCTGCTTCTCAGTAAGATTTAATAGGGACGCAGATTTTCGCCGATACCCGCAGCACAGTAATTTCGAAATTCGAAATTTAAAAAGTAAAATCTGCGTTCATCTGCGTCCAAAAAAGAATTTCACCTTTAAACTAAGGGAAAATGCCATTTTTTGCAAGCAAAACATATGCCCTCGTGCCCTCAGCAGCTATTTAGCCACCAAGGCACTAAGATTATAGAATAATTCTCTTAATGTCACACTCATTCTTTGTGTCTTGGTGCCTTTGTGGCTAAACAGGCACCTTAGTCTAGTGAAACCCTGAGTATCTGTTCTGTCTTTTCGGTAAGTTTAAACCGTTCATCAACCCGCCATCCAGGTATCCCCACAATCTGACCGCCTTGCTCAATTATGGGTATTTTTGACCTGAGAGGCCGTGGTATTTTTTTGTTAATAAAATAGTCCTTGACCTTTTGACTGCCGCCCATGCCGTCTGGATAAAACCGGTCACCCGGCCGGAAACTACGCACCGCCAGGGGAAAAAAGATCCGCCCATAATCAAAATATGAAGCGGAGCGTGATTTGTCATCAAAAGAAGCGCCCAATCCCTCCATTAATTCAAAAGAAATAGTTCGCCCTATCTCCGGCAAAAAGTACCTCCCTGGGCCGTTTATCTCATATAAAAAATCTTTTGGCATCTTATCGATCTTCTTCCGGCTAAATCTCAACTCCTGATAAATCCTCTCTACTGTTACTTCGCCGGGCAGAGAAATCCTTCTATAAGGGCCGTCTTTCATGGCCAGGGATTGAATAGATTCCAGATGCCTGAACCCGATGTCCTTCAATCTTGTCCCGCTTAATTCAAGGCCCTTTTGCATGACCCTCATCTGAATCGGCCTTGGAATTTCCTGATAACGCCTCAAATCCAGCGCTATCACCTGTCCCTCCGGTCCTTCTTCCAATTTAGCGAGGCCTGTCCAAGCCTCCTCAGCCATACTCGCCAGCAGGGTCTCATCCTCCCGCAGTATGGAAGCAGTCTGAAGCAAGATTCGACGGATGCGCGGATTAAAATTGGTTTCCAGCATGGGCAATAAATCATGCCGGATACGATTCCGCAGGAAACCCCGAGCCTCGTTTGAACTATCAATCCGAAAAGAAAATTTATTAGCCGTTAGATAAGATAAAATATCGGCTCGCGAGGCCTCGAGCAAAGGCCTGATAAATATCCCTTCCCGGATAAAGGGCATGCCGGATAGCCCCTTGGCCCCGGCCCCCCGGATCAATCGCAATAAAAATTCCTCGGCCTGGTCATCGGCCGTATGTCCCATGGCTACCCTCCGGGCCCCTGTCTTCTCCGCTACTTCCCGCAAAAACTTATAACGAAGTTCGCGGCAGGCCTCTTCCAGAGAAAGTCCTTCTTTCTCTTTTAAGGCCAGGGCATTGCCCTGGCCCGTATGAAAAGGCAAGCCGAGTTCCTCGGCCAGGTTTCCGACAAAAATGGCATCTTCTGCAGATTCTCTCCCGCGGAGGCCATGATCAAAATGGGCAATGGAAAGGTTGAGTGGACTGGTCTCTCTCAGTTCGCACAGGAGATGGAGCAGGGCCACCGAATCCGGGCCGCCGGAGACTGCCGCCACCACGTTATCCCCGGCACGAAACATGCCGTATCGGGCCACCGTCTTCCGAAATATGGATATTAAGGGTACTTGTTTCTCTTTCACTTAGGCTAAATATAATCTTTTTGCCCAATGCTGACAAGAAGAGGATTCTCTGCGGATGGGTCCATAAGCGAATATGGCTGTTGACAACTTGGTAAAAAATAAAATTTTACCGCAAAGAACGCCGAGCACGCCGAGATAGCTATTGAATAGTTTATAGTTTTTCTCTGCGGACTCTGCGTGCTCGGCGGTGAAAAGGCTTTCTTACGAGAACGTCACTGTTGGGAAATTAAAAAGCCGGCAAGACATGCCGGCTTTTTAGAACCATTGTTTCAACGTTATGCCATTAATGTCCGCCAGTCGCAATTAAACCTGATGCGGCGGCAGACAGGACAATGACCTCAAGTAGGGCCAGCACGGCATAAACAATGTCCTTTTTCCGCAACAAGGTGGGGATGATAGCGGCATAACAGATGATCGTTACACCGGCCAGCAGGACTATGCCGATGAAGTTTAAAAAATCACCCTTACCCAGTTGGGAAGTCCACCACCAGCCCGGGGTAATATTGGCCGCCTGAAGGTAATCATGGACATTCATAGACCAATATCGACTTAAGTCTTCTACCGGTATATATGGTTCAAAGATACCCAAGACGTACACAACAAAGGTTATAACCAGGATTCCAAGTCCTGCGAGCATGCCCTTTTCAAGGACACTGGCATATACAACTTGTTCCTCGGCTGCTCTCGGTTTCTTTATCGCATTGGTTGCCATTAGACGTCGCCTCCTTAATATCTCATTAAAAAAGTGTTATCCCTAATCCCTTGGTCAGGGCCTTGAGTCCGGCAAAGGCCAGAATGCCGATAACCATCCAGCGGATAAAGGTGGGCTTTGCCTTGGCCAGGATCTTAACCCCGATCAAAGATCCCAGCATGATGCCGATCAAACTCGGAACTACCATCATCGGTATGACACAGCCTTTATTCAAATAAATCCACGCGGCCGAGGTGTCGGTGATGGATAAGAGGAATTTGCTCGTAGCCACGCTGATCTTAAGCGGAGCGCCCATCATGAGGTTGAGCACCGGCACATTCGCCCAGCCGGCACCCAGGCCAAACATACCGGCCATGACGCCAATGATGATAAAGGTTGCCAGTCCCAGAGGCGTCCGGTGTACACGCCACTCGATATCCTTACCGGTGCTTTCCTCGCGATATATGCCTGTGATGTGTAAAGCGGTGGACAGGGCATCGGGTTTCTTGACCTCGGGAAATTCAGATTTCTTGGCGGTGAGCATGATAACACAAATACCAAGAATCGTTGCCCCCAATGCGGTCTGGACGACATTCGTGGGAAGGGCCAGACCCAGCATGGCTCCCACTATGGCACAGGCCGAGGCGATTACCGCCACTGGTATAGCCAGACGCAGACTGGCCATGTTCCTCTTGAGGAGACCGGGCCCGGCAGCCAGGGCCCCGGAAAGGGCCACCAGTAAACCACACCCGCGTACGAAATCAAGGTGAAAGGGGAAAAATCCGCTGATGATCGGGACGAACAATACCCCGCCGCCAACACCGCCCAAAACAGCGACAATCCCCATGACAAAGGTGACCACAAAAAGTATAATCGGCCACTGCCACCATGGCCCGCCGGCATCCGCCGCCGCGGCCGGATCAACCGCAGCCAGCGCCGGGCTTATCCAAAGAAAGACGAGTAAAAAAATGGCAATTGGAAACAAGTATCGTTTCATTTTGCATCTCCAGTGTTGTAAAATTACAATGCGTCGTTTTATAAATGAATTGTTCTTCAATGTCAAGTATGATTTGACATCTGTCACTTTTTTGTTGACTTTTTAAACGCAATATTGAAAAGTCTTTTATATATCTGCCGGAACAGATCAGGGCTTTTCCGGCGTATATTATCCGGCGTAATTATAGTGAATGTCGTTAGTCAATAGTCATTTGTCACTGATAAAAGAGAGCAATCTTCCACAGTTAACCAATGACCGGTGACTAATGACTGACGTTGCCTATAAGCATAGACTGAGATAGACTATTATGGTTAGAGGGGGGGTATTTCGGCTATGAAAAGCGAGGAGACTATCGCCACCACCTGTAAGCTATGCCCTTTGAGCAGACACGAAAAAATACTCGTGGCCACAGATGGGTCAAGGTATAGTGAGAAGGCCTTGGATGGGGCAGTGAATATAGCTAGAAAGTGTGGAAGCAGCCTTTATGTCTTAAACGTCGTGGAACTCAACCCCGAGTTTATGTCTCTGGCCCCTGAAGCCGTAGAAAAGATGGAAAGGGATTCCAGGACCTTACTGGAGGAAACAAAAGAACGTGTTTCCCAAAAGGGCATAACGTGTGAGACCGTTATTCATGAGGGTGAGCAGCCTTATGAGTTCATTGTTAGTGAAGCAAAGAGAAAAAAAGCCGACCTTATAGTCATAGGGACACATGGAAGAACCGGACTTAAAAAACTACTTATGGGTAGTGTAGCCGCTCGCGTCATTGGCCATGCACCGTGTCCGGTAATGGTCATTCCTCTTCGAGGATCGGTTGGTCTGAAAAATATACTCGTGGCCACGGATGGTTCAATATATGCTGAAGCGGCCGTGAAGGAGGCCATAAGTATTGCCGCAGCCTGCGACAGCAAACTTAGTGCAGTGTGTGTAGTTAAAGGCCAGAGACCTACAAAATACACGAGTGAAGCAGAAAAAATCGTTGAAAGGGTCGTAAAGGGCGCCGCCAAATCCAATATCCAAGCCGAAGGAATAGTCCGTGAAGGCGAGCCCTATGAGGTTATAGCGGATCTGGCCAGGGAGAAAAAGGTTGATATTATTATAATGGGCAGATACGGCCGGACCGGACTGACCAAACTATTAATGGGAAGCGTCACCAAAAGAGTAATCGGCCATGCATCCTGTGCAGTGCTGGTAATTCCGGGAAGTATATAACCGTCCTATAGCTAACCATGATATGTTAACATCATAAATTAAGGAGTTTTAGAGTACAGGAGGTATAATTCATGTGGAAAAAAGTTCTTTTGGCCAGTAACGGAGTGGAACAGGACCGCCTGGCAATCGAAGAGGCAGTAGCGATAGCTAAACGCTTCGGGAGTTCGCTCGATATAGCAGCGGTGGTGGATGTGAACGAAGAGTTTGAAACTACGGCCCCAGGACTGACTGACAAACTCAGGGCCAAAATGAAAAAAACCATAGACGAGCTGGTCGCTCGGGCTGCCAGGGACGGTGTAAAGGCTACCGAGTCTGTGTCTGTTGGTGAAGCGCATGTGCGTTTCAGTGAAAAAGTCAAGGAACTCGGGACAGATCTGGTCGTGATGGGGACGCGTGGCCGGGCCGGTCTGAAAAAGATTTTCATGGGAAGTTTAACTGCAAACGTAATCGGCCATGTGGGATGCAGTGTTCTGGTAGCCAAGGGAGAGCCCAAACGCGGTGAATACAAATCACTTCTCGTCCCCACTGACGGATCAGAGTCCAGCAACCATGCCATTCACGCGGCCTGTCGCCTCGCCAAAGAACTGGGTTCCAAGATTACCATCCTGAATGTCGTTCCGGTGTACGGTGATCAGGTTGACCTGGCCACCAAGACCGGCCTCAGCGAGGTATTTGCCGTGGAATCTAAGGCAATTATGACGAAAGCAGAACAGATCGCTAAAGAGTACGGGCTATCCGTAACCGGCATAGTGGTCGACGAAGGGTACCCCGCTGATGAAATTGCGCGTGTAGCAAAAGAGGGGAAGAGCGATCTGATTGTTATCGGGAGTCACGGAAGTGCAGGCATCACCCATGCGGTCATGGGGAGCACTGCCCAACAGGTTATCGAACAAGCGCCTTGTCCCATCCTGGTAGTAAGACAATAATTTACTCGGAGTCAATTAGGGAGTTGGGAGAGGCAGTCGGGAAGCGCCTTTCATATAATATCTCCCAACTCCTTGTCAGGGACTTAATTCTTCAAACTCTGGCCCCTCAGATACGCTCGTTAACTTTTCAGCCCTAGAATAGGGGCCGTATTCTCTTCCTTTCGTTCTATCTTCACGAACGAATATATGTCATCGAGCATTTTTTTCAGATAATAGTTGACAAGGGCCTCATTGGACATAATCATATCCATCTGCCGGGTATGCAAGACGAGGTAGCCCAGAACTTTCAAACGCTCTTTGAGGAATTCCTGATCGCACCCTTCCAAGCGGGCAGAGACTACGTCCTCTTTTGCCTCAACCCGGAAGTCAAATCTACTGAGTATCCCACCGATAAAGGCAACGCGGCGCTGGCGACGTGTCACGTCGGCCGCTCCCCCCTTGAATATAAAACTCGCGTAATTTTCTCCCGGTATATCTCCAACAAAGGCCTCCACCGTGGAAAAGTGAAACCCGAGCTTTGAGCTGAGATTACAGAAATGCCGGGAGATCATGAAGTAATTCCGTTCGGCAAAGTTTGCCCCCGTATCCGGACCTATCTCCGGGCGCATAGTGGCTTCGAACATAATGGATACCATGCCCCTGGTATCCACGGCCGGACCCTTCCAGGGTATGGCGGTAATCCCCTCCCACAGGGCGAGCATAGGGATTGAAGCGATGTTATCAATTGAAACTCTCTTTTCCTCGACTGGGACCTTGAAGCCATCCTCGAGATCGACCACCCACCATTGCATCGGCACTCCGCAGACCAATCTCTTGCTTGCTCTCTGCGAAAGATGATATTGATCGCCGGATTCAAACATTTCCCGGACCGATACCTCGTGAATGAAACGAGTAATGTCGTGCACCGTTCGGCATTTTGACGGGGTAAAATCTACCGAATCGGGATCGGTCAGGTTGAGGGGCGTGATATTGGTGAGAACCTGCTCGAGGGTCCTGTATATCGGACTTCCCTTCATGAGACTCAGCCTTTCGGGTCGCACGCCCAAGAGCGATTCGATCCGCCCGGAATAAATCCTGCCGTTATCCGCATCCACAGTAATCAGATCGCCATTTTTTATCTTAGTGGCGGCCGCAGGCACTCCAACCAACGCCGGGACGCCAAATTCCCGGGAAACGGTGGCCAGATGTCCGGCAACGCCGCCCTGTTCAGCCACTACTGCCGCGGCCTTGTGCAGTATTGCGGCCCAACGCGGATAAGCAAATTTGGTAACCATAACCGCACCATCAGGAAAGTGCGCCATGTCATCCTCATGTTGTAGCAAAAACGCCGGACCTGCAGCCACCCCTGGACTAGCCGTGATATCACCGTACAGTAGTGGCTCAGGTCCGTTTTCCTCGCTCGGTATAACGGGCTTCCTTCGTTCCATGGACGACTTCAGGCGGATTAAAGGACGACATTGGAGTATCACTACAGAACCGTCGCCTGTGATGGACCATTCTACATCCTGTGCTCCGCCGAAATGGGCCTCCAGGCGCGAACAGATCTCAGCCAGAAAAAGTGCCTGCTCATCCGTAACAGAGGGAACCTCACGTTCTTTTTCCGGGACTTCGACCGCACCAAGTCCGCCTCCGGCAGCCGGAACTAATTTTATCCCCTTTGGGCGGATAGTTTTAGCCAGTATTTTTACAGGCTTGGTATGCGACAGCACGAAAAGATCGGGGGAGGTCGTACCGTCAACCACTGCCTTGGCCAGTCCCCAGGTGGCATTGATGATTATCTGGTCTTTGCGGAAGTCCTCTGGATCTCTTGAATACGCCACCCCGCTGGCTACCGGATCGACCATGGCCACAACGCCCACACACATGGCAATATCCTCATCACGGAAACCCATATTCAGTCGGTAGGCAATAGCTGAGAGGGAATATTTACTGGCAACCACTTCCTTATAGGCGTTGACAAGGTTTGTACCGTCAACATTTAGGATCGACCGGTACTGTCCGGCAAAGGTAGCCTTATGTTGGTCTTCACCGAGGGCGCTGCTTCTGGCAGCAACTTTGACCCCTGGTGTTGTTTTTCCCTCAAGCTGCCGGTAGGCAGCCTTGATGGCCTCTTCAAGTTCAGGAGGAAGCGGGGTCTGAAGAATGGCGGCGCGAATCCTGGAGGCTTCCTTCTCCAGTTTCTCGATATCCGAGAGATCTACGGAACTGATCCAACGGTTAATTTCATCTTGTAGCTTATTGTAGATTATAAATCTCTCGTAGGCGGCGACCGTAACAGTGAACCCTTCAGGTACCCGTACACCGGACAATTTAGCAATGGAGCCGAGGTTTGCCATCTTGCTTCCCACCTGCTCGGCCATGGTTTCATCAACGTGGTCAAGGGGAATAACGAATGCTCCTCCAGCCAGGACCTTTCGTTCGGCCAGCGCGGTGTCGATCTTACCGAACACGTCCTTTGCAGCCTCAAAAAGCCGCCAGTATTTGCCTCCCCCCAGTTCATTGATACCCTTTATCATCTTATACAGGTTCACAGAGATAGCAGTACAGTTTGCCCTGACAAAGTCCATGCCGAAACTGCGCTTACCGTACAGCATCTTTTCCATGTCGGCCATTATTTCAAGGACTTTATTATTAGAACCCAGCAGGGTCGTAAAGTGCCAATAACGGAGCTTAAAGGCGGCATATAAGTCCGCTTCCTCCGCTGCGCTCAGACGTTGTTGGGGTTCTTCTTTTGAAAAAAGCCTTTTTATTGATTCCCAGAAAGCCAAAGCAACTACCTCATATCTCTAAAAATTGAAGCTCCCCGCTGCAAGCAGCGGGGAACGCGCTCGCTATGCAATGTACAGGCCCTTTGTTTTATAATGAATTATACAGCACAAAACGTCAACCGGAAAGGGGCTGTAAGTTAGAAGGCCAGCCCCGGTGTACGCATCAACGGTATCTTGCGCGGATATGGACCTCACACAAAAAAGGGCCTCTAGTGATAGAGACCCTTTTTCATGTGGATATCCCACTGGATGCTTTGCCTATTTTTCCATCCTTACCACCAGCACCGAGCAGGGGGCATGGTTTACCACTCGTGAGGCCACACCTCCCAGGATGATCCGGGCCGTGGCCCCTAACCCACGGCTGCCTATGGCAATAATGTCAAACCTACCTTTCTTGGCGGTGGTAATGATGGCATCAGACACCGAATTTGATGAAACCACTGAAGTCTTCGGGCTTATACCAGCCGCTGAGAGAACCTTCTGAGCCTCTTCTAACGCCCTTTCTGCATAGGCAGTAACTTTTTTCTCAAGGGACTCCCGTTCACGGGCCGTATATTCAATATCTATATCGGCAATAGAAGGCGTTACGGTCATAAGGGCTACCTGAGCGCCTGTGGCCTTGGCCATATCGGAGACCATCTTGACCGCCTCCATGGCATATTTGGAACCGTCGATCGGCACTAATATCTTCATGCTTACCTCCTGTCTTAGGTTTTTTATTCCTTCTTGGCCTTGGATTTGGTCATGGTCAGTCCTATTCCGTTGAATAACTCATAGATCGAATAACCAAACCACAACGTGTAGATGACGTAGCCACCCAGCAACGCCACCAGAAGCGCCACGTGGTCTTTGACCTTCTCCTGCGTTATACCGTAAAAATTGTAGCCGGGCTCAATAACCTTGCCTATTACCTCATCCAGGAAAAGAGACTCCTCAAAACGTTCCTGCTTATCCAGATCCTTCTTGACCCCCTTAAAGGCCGAATGCCAGATATACATGACCTCCTTCTCATCGTAACCGTATTTGGCGGCCACCTCCGCCCCCCGGTCATTAAACATAAGATCAGCGTCGTTCTCCGCGACCAGCAACGTCTTGCCAAAGTCTCCGCCGCTTAGAGTGACCTTATCTCCTGCTACCACGGCATTCGAGCCGTTTTTACTGAAAAGTATGGCGGCTTTTTCGGCCTCGGATCCATCTTTCATCTTGATGGTCATATCCAGGGGTTTACCCGCAAACTTATGCGTCTTTTCCACGTACTTCGGGATAAAGTAGGTCGATCCCTTGGCCAGGGAGTTGAACATGTCATCCGCATAGATAATGGTAGTCTTGCCATTGAAAAGCGGCACAAACATGATAACGTAAAATACTATGGCAAAAGAGACTAACAAGAGCAGCCCCAGATTGAATGCCTTTGCGTTTTTTACTAACATGGTTTATCCCTCCCCTCTCAGTTCTTTCATGTTCCCAAAAAACTTGCCAAAGACGAACGCGCCGAATGTCGTGACCACTGCAAAAAAGAGGACTATGCCTATGGTATCGAACATACCGGCGGTCGATTTGGCTATGTCAATCCACCCTAACTCGTTGAATTTGTTCGGAAGGGCAAAGAGCCGGTTGAAGAAACCGGCCAGAACGGCCATGGCATAAAAGGCACGGATATAAATACCGCGCACCACCTTGGTCGTCAACGCCCCGACCTGGATGCCGATAAGCGACCCCAGGAGCATGCCCATGGCCAGGGTGTAGAAGACGAATCCATAGATGGCATATTGCGAGATAGAGGCAAAGCCGGCCGTCATGATGATCTGAAGAATATCGGTACCCACCGTGGTAAACGAAGACACACCGAGCATGTAGACAAATATCGGAAAGGTCAGGAAGCCGCCGCCGACACCCATGATGGCCGCCACAAAACCGACAAAGGTCCCGCAAATACCCACAATCCAGGCCGAGAGTTTCCTGCCGCCGGGGACCAGGTCCTCATCAAAGGCGATCATGGGCGGCATGTTGATGGCCTGGAGTTTTCGGGGCAGGCCGGTCAACTCGCCAACCGGGCCACCGCCGTGTGCCCCACCCTCGTCGCCTTTCTTGCTGGCTTTCACAAAGTCCAGCATGGCATAGATGCCGAGAAAACCGAGCAGTAAGGCGTACACGATGCTGATAAAGGTGTCACTGATAACCGGGTTCATGTTGTAGAGGGCCCGGTTGATAACCCCGCCACCAAGCACGCCAAAGATGGACCCGCCGACAAAGGCGATGGCCAGTCCCACGGAGACGTTACCCAGTTTCTTGTGCACCGCCGTTCCCATGATGGCCTTGGCAAAGATGTGAAAAAGGTCCGTACCCACGGCCGTGATACCCTTGATACCAGCGCTCATCAGGGCCGGGGCGATAACAAAGCCTCCGCCTGCGCCGATGCAACCCGTAATCAGTCCGGCGATGAGGCCGATGGCTATCGAGGACAGAAATATAGTAGTCGTATAGGTGGCCGGGGCGTATGCCTTCTTGCCGCCCAAGATGTGCGGAAGGTCTGCCGCCGAGGCCACCATTACGGCCAGGATCGGCAGCAGCAATGCAAGTAATATCAACAACTTTTTCCTGTTTTTCAAGATGGACATGGATGCTTCATAGTCCCATCTGGCGTGTGCGGCGGACGCCATAACTAACACCTGATAAATTTTTCTCGTTGTTTTCATCAAGATCCCCCCCTGTTAGTTTGGTTAGTTATAGCATGGGCGAAGGTGCGAAATACAGACGTCCACGCTTGGTAAATTTTGTATACGAAACCTTGGTTACCGTGCCTCTACCCCCCCTTAATTAAAAAAAGCCCCGCCGTCTTCATAGTGCCTCCCTCCTCGCCGTTTTTATTCGAAAAAGCCTTACTTAAGATCGTATGAACAGCAATTCATTGTTTCTATACCAATATTAGATAAATGGCAAACAAAATTGTAAAAAGGCATCTATTCCCCCTCTCTGTTACTCGGAAAATCCTTTTAACCCCCCTTTAGTAAGAGACTGTGCGTAATAAGTGAGGAGATTATCAAGTAAAATAGGACAGTTCTAAATTGGCTTGACAGGAATTTTTCTCTTCTTGACTTAAGTTATTATCTGCATTAAATTTAACGCGTAAGCGAGAGTGGCGGAATTGGCAGACGCGCTGGACTTAGGATCCAGTCCGCTACCGTGGGTGGGGGTTCAAATCCCCCCTCTCGCACCATTACTAATTCAAGAGGTCAGGAGTACAAAAAACGTGAGATGCAGAGTTGAGGATATAAGCGCCGTCCGCAAGAAGATCTATGTTGAGATTCCTCAAGAAGTCGTGGCTGAGGAGATTGAAAACGCTTACAGGGCCTTAAACAAGAAAGTGAGGATAAAGGGTTTCCGTCCAGGCAAGATCCCCAGGGAGATTTTAGAACGTTACTACCGTCAAAATGTGGAAGTAGATACCCTGGATAAACTTCTCAACGATTCCTACCCCAAGGCCGTTCATGAGACAGGGCTTTCTCCAGTGGCCAGGCCCGTGATTGATGAGGAAGAATTCAAGCCCGGGGAGTATCTTAAATACACAGCTACGGTAGAGGTTAAGCCGCTTATAGAAGTGAAGGATTACCTGGAACTGGAGATTGAGAGGAAGGAGTCGCCGGTTACCGACCAGGACGTAGAAAAAAAACTGGATGAGCTCCGGCAGATGAATGCTCATTTTAAATCCATTGATGAAGACCGGCCGATCAGAGAGGGAGATGTAGCGGTTATTGATTATAAGGGATTTCGGGATGGCAACCCCGTGGAGGGAAGTAACGGACAGAGTTATCATCTGGAGGTCGGCTCCGGGCTTTTCAACCCGGATTTTGAAAGGCAATTAATTGGTTTGTCGAAAAATGCCGAAACAGAAATAAAGGTGACCTTTTCAGAGGATTTTGCAAATAAAACAATGGCCGGGAAGACTATGGATTTCCAGGTTGGTGTAAATGACATAAAAGAAAGGGTTGTCCCGGCCTTAGATGATGCATTTGCTGTGGATCTGGGCGCTGACTTTAAGAACCTCGAAGACCTGCGCAATAAGGTCAAAGAGACCCTGGTTGAGGCTCAAAAAAAGCAGTCTGAAGCCGATATGCGGCGCCAGGTTATGGATCTGCTGATAGCAAAATGTGATTTTGAATTGCCGGAGAGTCTCCTGGAAGGAGAAATAGACGCTATAGTGGATGAGTCCCGGCGTAAGCTGGCAAGAATGGGCATACCCGTTGAATCTACGGGTATTTCCGATAAAGAACTACGTGACAAATTTAGAGAAGAGGCGGGGAAGCGAGCCCGTGGCTCGCTCATCCTGGAGGAGATAGCACGCAGGGAAAATCTAAAGGTGGAAGAGAAGGATATTGACGAAGAATTCGCTAAGGTCGCCCGCACACTCAACATGAAGCCGGAAGAGGCTAATCACCTGCGCGCCAACCCTAACCTTATGCAATCATTGCCGGATTATATATTACCCCAGAAGACACTGGATTATCTTATAGAACATGCGAAGATAAAATTGGCTCAGGCTGCTGTGGAATAAGTATTGAAAATAGATGGAGATTGGAAGATGACATTAATACCTATTGTTGTAGAACAGAGCTCACGCGGTGAACGGGCTTATGATATCTATTCGCGCCTTTTAAAGGAAAGAATAATCTTTTTGGGGTCTTCAATAGATGACGACCTGGCTAATCTGGTGATTGCGCAGATGCTTTTTTTGGAGGCTGAAGACCCGGATAAGGATATTACCCTGTACATTAATTCCCCCGGGGGAATAGTGACGGCCGGACTGGCCGTCTATGATACCATGCAGTACATAAAACCAAATATTGTGACTTTGTGCATGGGGCAGGCTTCCAGTATGGCCGCGCTACTCCTGGCCGCAGGGGCTAAGGGCAAACGCTATGCGCTGCCGCATTCGCGTATTTTGATCCATCAACCCCTGGGCGGCGCCCAAGGTCAGGCCACAGACGTAGATATTCAGGCGCGGGAGATTTTGCGGTTGCGCGAAGAGCTGAACAAGATTTTGTCGGATCACACCGGCCAATCCATTGAGCGGATCAGCAGGGATACGGACCGCGATTTCTTCATGGGCGGCGGGCAGGCCATGGAATACGGCCTCATTGATGAGGTTATAGCTAAACGGCCTGTGCTTAAAAAGGAGGAAATTTAATGTCAAAAAAGGGTGATAGAAAGGGAAGCGATTTACTCTGTTCTTTTTGCGGTAAAAGCCAGGACGAGGTCAAGAAGCTGATCGCAGGGCCGGCTGTCTATATCTGTGATGAGTGTATAGAGCTTTGTAATGATATTATGGCTGAGGAGTATGAGAAGGAAGAGGTGGCCAAGAGGAGCGGCTCGATACCAAAACCTCGAGAGATCAAAAATATCATGGATGAATATGTAATCGGCCAGGAAAGGGCAAAAAAGATACTGGCCGTAGCGGTGCACAACCACTATAAAAGGATTGACAGCCGGGTCGATACCCAGGGTATAGAACTGCAAAAGAGTAACATCCTCCTTGTCGGCCCAACGGGTTGCGGGAAGACTCTTCTGGCCCAGACCCTGGCCAAGATACTGAATGTCCCCTTTACTATTGCCGATGCCACTTCTCTCACCGAGGCCGGTTATGTGGGCGAGGATGTTGAGAATATTATCTTAAGCCTGCTGCAGGCGGCTGACTACGATGTGGCCCTGGCCTCGCGGGGTATAGTTTACATTGATGAGATCGATAAGATCGCCCGAAAATCAGACAACCCGTCTATCACCCGTGACGTCTCCGGCGAAGGCGTACAGCAGGCATTACTCAAGATTATAGAAGGGACTACGGCCAACGTCCCGCCCAAGGGTGGTCGCAAACACCCCCAGCAGGAATTTGTCAAGGTGGATACTACTAATATCCTTTTTATCTGCGGTGGGGCATTTGTTGGCCTGGAAAACATCATCAGAAACAGGATCGGAGTCAAGTCCATGGGCTTTGGCGCCGATATTCGCGGGGCGTCTCAGTCCAGGCTTGGTGATATCCTGGGTGAGGTCAAGCCGGAAGACCTCTTGCGTTTTGGCCTTATACCGGAATTTGTGGGAAGATTGCCGGTCGTGGCCACACTGGAAGAACTGGATGAAGAGGCGCTTATCAAGATATTGAAAGAGCCTAAAAATGCCCTGGTCAAACAATATAAGAAGCTTTTCGATCTTGATCATATTAACTTACGCTTCACCGAAGGGGCGCTGGTGGCCGTGGCCCGTGAAAGTATGAAGAGGAAGTCCGGCGCCAGAGGATTAAGATCTATTCTTGAAAATGCCATGCTGGACATAATGTATGAACTCCCCTCTAAGGGGGACGCAAGGGAATGTGTGATCAGCGAAGAGGTAATACTCAATAGAGAGGAACCCATTATCCTGTATGAGACAACAAAAGCGCGTAGTGCATAAGGGGTATATTTATGTTTGGTTCTAACGCAAAGGGAAAAGAGGATGCCTTGAAAAGGGAGAAGATCGTTGTCCCGCTTTTACCGCTGCGTGATATAGTGATTTTCCCGCACATGGTAGCGCCGCTTTTTGTGGGAAGAGAGAAGTCCATCCAGGCATTAGAAGATGCTATGGGTCGAAAGGCGGATCTTTTCCTTACAGCTCAAAAGGATGCCAAAAGAGATGAACCCGGCGAAAGAGATATAGAACCCATTGGAACCATAGGTAGTATATTACAACTCCTGCGTCTGCCGGACGGTACGGTAAAACTCCTGGTCGAGGGTAAGAGACGCGGGAAGATAACGCAATTCCTGCCCCATAAAAACTTCTTCCTGGTTGAAGTTGAGGAGATGGCTGATATGGGTGAGCATGGTCTGGAAAAAGAGGCGTTGGTGCGCACCGTACGTTCTACCTTTGAGGAGTATGCAAAATTTAACAAAAAGATACCTTCAGAAGTACTTTTATCTATTGCTTCTATTGACGACGTCTCTAAGTTAGCCGACACCATGGCATCCCATTTGACCTTGCGCCTCGCAGACAAACAGACCATCCTGGAGACGTTGAATCTGGCCAAGCGTCTGGAAAAGCTTTATCACCTGATGTGCGCCGAGATAGAGGTCGCTCAGATCGAGCATCGCATAAAAGACCGGGTCAAAAAACAGATGGAGAAGACCCAGAAGGAGTATTATCTCAGCGAACAGATGCGCGCCATCCAGAAGGAGATGGGCGGCAAAGATGACTTTAAAAATGAGCTGAATGAACTCGAGCAAAAGATTAAACGGAAGCGGATGTCAAAAGAGGCCGCAACCAAGGTGCGTAATGAGTTCAAAAAACTGAAGATGATGTCGCCTATGTCCGCTGAGGCTACTGTTGTCCGTAATTATATAGACTGGTTGATTTCCCTCCCCTGGTATGAAAAGAGCAGGGATCAGATAGATATTAACGAGGCAGAGAGGATCCTGGAAGAGGATCATTATGGTCTTAAGAAGCCGAAGGAAAGGATTATTGAATACCTGGCGGTCCAGAGTCTTGTCAAAAAGATGAAAGGGCCGATTCTCTGTCTGGTAGGCCCGCCCGGAGTAGGAAAGACTTCTCTGGCCAAGTCCATAGCGCGGGCTACCAGGCGAAACTTTATCCGCTTATCTCTGGGTGGAGTAAGGGATGAGGCGGAAATCCGCGGTCACCGGCGGACATATATCGGGGCTATGCCCGGGAAGATAATACAATCTTTGCGCAAGGCCAAAGTCAATAACCCGGTCTTCTGTCTGGATGAAGTGGACAAGATGAGCATGGATTTTCGCGGCGATCCTTCCGCTGCCCTCCTGGAGGTGCTTGATCCGGAACAAAATTATAGCTTTAATGACCATTATCTCGATATCGATTATGATTTATCGGAAATTCTCTTTATAACTACGGCTAATACTCTCCACGCTATTCCACCTCCCTTACAGGACAGGATGGAGGTTATTCAACTTTCCGGATATACGGAAGAAGAGAAATTAAATATTGCCAGAAAATTTTTAATCCCAAAGCAGATTCAGGCTAATGGTCTTCAGAAGGGTGACCTGGATATTACAGATAATGCTATTCTGGGGATCAGCCGCCGTTATACCCGGGAAGCCGGCGTCCGTAACTTAGAGAGGGAGATTTCCAGTATATGCCGTAAGGTGGCCAAGGAGATTGCCAAAAACAAAGAGGAGAGGCGAAAGGCAGTGGTTAATGCCCAGTCCCTGGAGAAATATCTTGGTGTTCCTCGTTACCGCTATGGCCTGGCTGAAGAGAAGGATGAGATCGGGGTGGCTACCGGACTGGCCTGGACAGAGTTCGGCGGGGAGATACTGCAGATTGAAGCAGTTATCATGCCCGGGAAAGGCAACCTGACCATCACAGGTAAGCTGGGCGATGTCATGCAGGAATCGGCCAGAGCCGCCCTCAGCTATGTCCGTTCCAGGGCTGAAAGCCTTGGACTGGATGCTGATTTTTACCAGAAGATAGATATCCATATTCATGTGCCGGAAGGAGCTATCCCCAAAGATGGTCCGTCGGCCGGTATTACCATGGCCACGGCTATAACCTCGGCCTTGCTTAAGATCCCGGTCCATAAAGATACGGCCATGACGGGCGAAATTACATTGAGGGGCCGTGTACTGCCTATTGGCGGGCTTAAAGAAAAGATGCTGGCGGCAAGGCGGAGTAATGTGAGTGCGGTGTTTATCCCTCGTGAGAATGAAAAAGACCTCAAAGATATTCCCCCTAGGTTGATTAAATCTATCCAAGTGGAAATGGTTGAAAGCATGGATGAGGTGCTCAAGAAGGCGCTGGTATTGGATGACCCGGAGTCTTTATTCAAGGGTCCGGCATCCTCTCCGGTAGGTGTTTTCCCTAAGGGAGAAGTTCTTCCAGAAATTACCGCCCATTGATATATTGCTTCTTATAGCTTTATGTACATTTTGCTTGACTTGCCAAAATGGAGTTGTTAATAGTACAAACCTGATCAGGGGCGGATAGCTCAGTTGGGAGAGCATCGGCCTTACAAGCCGGGGGTCACAGGTTCAAGCCCTGTTCCGCCTACCATTTCTTGCCTTAAAACAATCGTCGGGGTCGTAGTTCAGTTTGGTTAGAACGCCGGCCTGTCACGCCGGAGGTCGCGAGTTCGAGTCTCGTCGGCCCCGCCAATAAAGTTAAGGGATTAGTCATGATGGCTAATCCCTTTTTTATTTGTAGTACTGCTGCCCCAGAAAGGACTTGACACTTCTGCCCTATCTATTATAGTCAGCCCCGTTTGACTGCTATTTTAAAAATATATGACAGATGACTTGTATTACTGGATGGCCCTCCACCTGATCCCCGGGATTGGGGGTGTCACCTACCGGCAGCTTATCAAGGTTTTTGGCACACCTGAAGAAGTATTCAAGGCCAAAGGAACTGAGCTTACGGCAATAAAAGGAATTCGGTCGGCGACCATAGAGGCTATACGCAACTTTGCCTCCAAAGAACGTGCCGCACAGGAACTAAAATTACTACGTAAATATGGGGTAAAGATACTCACCTTTCAGGATAAGGCATATCCTCAAAATCTGGCAAATATCTATGACGCGCCGGCCCTACTTTACATTAAGGGGAATTTGAGTGAGGCCGATACCTTTAGCGTGGCAGTGGTCGGATCACGTCATGCCACCTATTATGGACAGAAGGCAGCGGAAGGGCTCTGCCGCTCTCTGGCCGGCCATGGCCTGACCATCGTGAGCGGTATGGCGCGCGGCATCGACACGGCTGCCCATCTGGGCGCCCTCTGGGGCAAAGGCCGAACCATAGCGGTACTGGGTTCAGGACTGGACGTCGTCTATCCCGAGGAAAACAAGGACCTATATCAACGTATAACTGAAAACGGGGCGGTTATATCCGAATATCCCTTGGGCACGCCCCCTGAACCTAAAAATTTTCCGATCCGTAACCGGATTATCAGTGGCCTGGCCCTGGGTACGGTTATCGTAGAGGCCACCGGGAAAAGCGGCTCTTTAATAACCGCCAACTTAGCCCTTGAGCAGGGGCGCGAGGTATTTGCCGTGCCCGGGAGCATAAACTCGCTCCGGAGCAGTGGAACACACAAGCTTATTAAGCAGGGGGCAAAACTCGTTGAATCTGCCGAGGACATAGTAGAAGAACTGCGCCCCCCGAAAAAATTCTCCATGGAGCCGGCATTAAAGGGCGAAAAAACTACAAATTGCCCACCGGCCTGTATCCCTCCTCAGGATATTTTGCCTGAAGAAAGGGATATTCTGGCGCTGGTGGAAGAATATCCTCAACATATTGACGAATTAGTCCGAAGAGGAAACTTAGTTGTGCAAAAAGTAAGCAGCATACTTCTTAATTTAGAATTAAAGGGCCTGGTTCAGCAGTTACCCGGAAAACTATTTGTCAGAAAATAACAGGGGATAATATGTCCAAGTCGCTTCTCATTGTGGAATCGCCGACCAAGGCCAAAACGCTACAAAAATACATAGGGAAGAAGTTCACGGTAAAGGCCTCGGTAGGTCATATTAAAGACCTCCCGGAAAACAGCCTGGGCGTGGATATTAAGGATAACTTTCAGCCTGAGTATAAGGTAATAAAGGGCAAGGCAAAGATCATCCAGGAATTGAAAAAGGCGGCCAGGGAGGCAACGGACATCTACCTTGGCCCTGACCCGGATCGTGAAGGTGAGGCCATAGCCTGGCATATCCAAGATGAATTAAAGTCCACCGGCAAGACCTTCCATCGCGTGCTCTTCAATGAATTTACGCCCAAAGCTATTGCCGGGGCGCTGGCAACGCCCGCCTCTCTTGATATACACAAGTTTGAATCCCAGCAGGCCAGGAGGATACTGGACCGCCTGGTCGGTTACCAGATTTCCCCCCTCCTCTGGAAAAAGGTGCAAAAGGGCCTCTCGGCCGGCCGCGTACAGTCTGTAGCAGTGCGCATTGTCTGTGAACGGGAGCGGGAGATTCAGGCCTTTGTGCCTGAAGAATACTGGTCTATTACCGCCGGATTAGAAGGTAAGGAGCCCCCTTCCTTCGAGGCCAGGCTGGTCGCCATTGACCAGAAAAAAATAAAGATCAATGACCAGACCCAGGCCGAAAACATACTGAAAGACCTGGAGGGACATGCCTACCGGGTTGCAAACGTGGAGCGTAAGGAGAAAAAACGTCATCCCAACCCGCCTTTCATAACCAGTACCATGCAGCAGGAGGCTTACCGCAAGCTGCGTTTTTCCGCCAAAAAGACTATGCTCCTGGCCCAGCAACTCTATGAAGGAATAGACCTGGGCGAGGAGGGACCGGTCGGTCTCATTACCTATATGCGTACTGACTCTACGCGCCTTAGCACCGAGGCCGTGACGGCCGTCAGAGAGACGATAAAACAAACCTTTGGCCCGGAATATCTTCCTGCCAGGCCCAATGTATATAAAAGCCGTAAAAGCGCTCAAGAGGCCCATGAGGCCATACGGCCGGCTGACCCATCGCTTACACCGGAAAAGGTAAAAGGCTTCCTCTCTAAAGACCATTTCCTATTATATGACCTGATCTGGAAGAGATTCACGGCCAGCCAGATGTCCTCAGCCGTTATGGATCAGACCATGGTAGATATAGAGGCCGGTTCTTACAGATTCCGCGCCACCGGAAGCATAATGAAATTTCTTGGATTTATGGCCCTCTATGTAGAAGGACTGGATGAAAACGGAGAGGCGGGCGAGGTAACCCTCCCCAAACTTGCAGCCGGAGAGGCATTAAGACTCCTGAACCTGACTCCCAAGCAACACTTCACCCAGCCGCCGCCCCGCTTTACTGAGGCCACCCTCATAAAGACCCTGGAGGAAAGCGGTATCGGCCGGCCAAGTACCTACGCCACCATCCTTTCACACATCCAGGTCCGGAAATACGCCAGCCTTGAAAAAGGATGCTTCAGACCTACAGAGTTGGGCTTTCTGGTCACCGACCTCCTGGTCAATCATTTTCCGGATATACTTAATGTGAAGTTTACCGCCCGGATGGAAGATGAACTAGATAAGATCGAAGAGGCCCAGGCCAACTGGGCGGACACCCTGCGCCACTTCTACGGTCCCTTTAAGGAGCGGCTGGACCAGGCTGAGAGCAATATGGTTTCGCTTAAGGGGCAAGGGCTGCCCACGGATGTGACCTGCGATAAATGTGGAAATCCCATGGTAATTAAGACAGGCAAAAGCGGCCCCTTCCTGGCCTGCTCTAACTACCCGGCATGTAGAAACACCAAGGATTTTAATCGCGATCGAAACGGAAAGATCGAGATACAAAAAGAGGACGAAACGTCATACGGGACCTGTGAAAAGTGCGGACGGCCCATGGTGCAGAAACGTGGCCGGTTTGGGGCGTTTCTGGCCTGTTCCGGTTATCCTGATTGTAAAAACACACGGCCTCTGGGTACCGGAATAAAGTGCCCTGAACCGGACTGTGACGGAGAGATCATTCAAAAACGTACGAAAAAGGGGCGGGTTTTCTATGGCTGCAGCAAGTATCCAAAATGTCAGTTTGCCACCTGGGAACAGCCCGTAGCCGAAGAATGCCCCAGATGCAAAGCCCCTTTCCTGCTCCTCAAAACTGACAAGAACGGAACCAAACAGGTCCGCTGTCCGCAAAAAGAATGCGATTATAAAGAAAAAAGGGGTTAGTTTCCGATCAATTTGTAAAAAATCATTTCACCGCTTAGTATTCACTATCCGTTGTCAGTAGTCCGTTGCCATTTGAGTTATGAGTTGGGAGTTACGAGTTCTTTAACCCGAAACTTGGAACTCATAACGCATCACTCATGACTTAATCTATCAATTACTGACTTCCGACTCTTGACTATCGACTATAATACAAGTACAGGATACAGATAACAATGGCAATGCCGTGCTACCTCCAGACAGGTCAGGTCCGGTGCTACGATGCGGCCGGCCGTGAGATCTCCTGCGCAGGAAGCGGCCAGGATGCCGAGTTTCAGAAAGGCATACCATGGCCGGAAGAGCGTTTTGCGGTCAAGACAGCGGTTGTTCTGGACCGCCTGACCGGGTTAATATGGAATCGCAATGGAAACCCGGCCGGGTTTCCATTGCCGTGGGGGGAGGCCCTGGACTTTGTAGAGGCTATGAACGGCGAGCGTGCCTTGGGGGTTACGGACTGGCGGCTGCCCAACCGGCGGGAGCTGCGCAGCCTCCTGAGCCACCAGACCAGGAAACCTGCCCTGTCCGATGGCCACCCTTTTACCAATGTCTTTCCCGGCTGGTACTGGACCTCTACAAGCGCGGCCATTAACCCCGCCTATGCCTGGTATGTGCACATGGAAGGGGGCCGCATGTTTTACGGCCGGAAAGATGAGTATCATCTCCTCTGGCCGGTGCGGGGAGAAAGTAGTGTTCTGCCGGTTACAGGGCAGAGGCGTTGTTTTGATGCAGAGGGTCGGGAGGTCGGCTGCGGCGGCCAGGAGATGCCTGCGGTCTTTCGTGGGCAGGACGGGGAGATAGAATCCGGCTGTCCCTGGCCTGTGCCCCGCTTCGACGTCCAGGGTGAAACGGCTATAGACCGCCTCACCGGGCTCAGATGGATGCGGAAGGCGGATCTGGCCGGACGCGGAGTGGCCTGGCCGGATGCCTTCAAGGCGGTAGATTCGTTAAACAAGGTTGGCCTGGGCGGTAGCAGCCAATGGCGTCTGCCGAATATAAACGAACTGGAATCGCTTGTAGATTGTTCGGCACACGGCCCGGCCCTTCCTTCCGGCCATCCTTTTGGAGAGGTACAGGAGGTGTACTGGTCATCCACGACCAGTGTATTCGAGCCGGACTGGGCCTGGGCGCTTTATTTGCATAAAGGAGCAGTAGGGGTAGGCCATAAAGAGGCCGGACATTTTCATGTCTGGCCGGTATGCGACCTGCCGTAGGCGGCACAAATTTTTGCAGCCTCGCGCCGCAATACATCCCAAGAAATCCTCCGGCAGCCATTTCAAATATATTTCCCTTTCCAAAATCAAGCCGCATAAAAAATCACACAGGCGGCGGATTTTTATATTCACGGGTTGTTTGTATATGATAAGCTGAGCAACAAAGAGGGGTAGTCTGTATATAGAGATACCCGTGCCTTTTGGATACCTTGGAATAATTGCTGGGCAATCGGCAAAAAACTGCTTTGCATAGAGCCATTCAGTGACAGGAAACCCGACTCAATTCCTTAAAGGAGCACGAACATGACATCCCTCAGAAATATCTTCCTGGCCTTCTTCAAAATAGGCACCTTTTCCTTCGGCGGCGTCTATTCCATGATTGCGTTTTTCGAGCGCGAATTGGTCGAACGGCGTAAGTGGATTACCCATGATGAGTTCATAGAAAGCTTTGCTCTCGGCTCGATGACCCCTGGCCCCCCCATCGTCAACACGGGTATCTGCATCGGCTACAAGCTGCGGAAGCTCCGCGGAGTGCTTGCCGCCACACTCGGACAGGCCTTTACCGGGACGGTACTCGCTATTATACTGGCGGCCTTCTACCTCCAGACAAAGGATAACCCGCTCCTCCAGTCGGTGATGAAGGGCGTGGCCGCAGCGGTGGTTGGACTCCTGGGGTCTATCATCTATAAGATGGCAAAGAAGCTGGTCACCGGCTATAAGAGCGTGGCGTTGGCAGTTGGCGCCTTTGGCGCGTTGGCCATTTTTAAGCTTAACCCCATCGGCATCATCCTGGCGGCTGGTGTTCTTGGCCTGATTCTCAATTGGAGGCGCTAAGATGGAAATACTGAAGCTTGCTGCTATCTTGTTTGTGATAAACGGCCTGACTATCGGCGGTGGATATGCCATGGTGCCGTTGCTTCAAAAAGAGCTGGTAGAGAATCACCATTGGCTGACGAACAAGGAATTCATCGACGCAATCGCCATTGGCCAGGTTACACCGGGACCGCTTACGGTCATGAACGCCTTTATGGGTTTTAAGGTCGGGGGCCTGCCTGGGGCGATCATAGCCATGGTGGCCAGCTACCTGCCGAGCATCATCATTGTCACTCTGGTAACGAGACACTACCTCCAGTACAAAGAGTCATGGATCGTCAAGGGCTCGTTCGCAGGGATCAAACCGGCGGTAGTAGGGCTGTTGGCGGCTGTACTCATCTTTCTGGGAAGGAGTTCCATCACCGACATACCTCTGGGAACCATAGCCGTCGTAAGTTTCGGACTCATCACCTTCACCAGGATCGATCCGACCTTCATCATCATCGGTTCCGGCATCCTGGGGGCATTCCTGTTCTAAGAGTGTTGGCACGGTACGCTGTGCGCTTCTTGTCAGACCCAATCCACCATCTATTTTTGGCTCTTTATTATTTCAAGAGGGTATTTTCCCTTCCCTTGAGAGGTTGTGTCGCAATCTCACAACGTATTGCAATCATAGAAATTGCCATGCTCCCTTTGGCCGCTCGCCATGGCAAATAAGGATTATGACACGGTCTCTGATGGGAGGGGATTAAGGGGAGGGTGAAAAATGTCGGAGTCGTATTAATTCAACAAAAAAAGCCGTCCGCCTGAGGCGGACGGCTTTTTCGTGTTACTAGGCGGAACAGTTTACGGGGTCAGGATAATGCGGAACATGGCGGCCGTTTCCTTGTCCATGGCACGCGTGGTGTCGGTGCCTCCGCTTTTGGCCTCATCAGTGTACATCGAACCCTCGGTGCTCTTGCAGTGGTTGATATCGAGCATGACTCGGCATTTGGGGTTCCATATCCAGCGCACGCCGCCGGTTATGGAGTAACCTTGTCGGCTTCCTTGCAAGACGGCGTTTGTTGTAGCTCCTGTACCGTCGCTAAACAAGGCATCCGAAGTGGTATGGAAGGCGTACCTGGCCAGAATCTCCCAGGCCCCCCAGGTACCTTCCTTTAGACTGAAGTTCTTCTTGGGCTTGGGCTGTCTCCAGGAGAAGAAGACATCCTCAATCTGTTTCTCCTCTCCGGTCAGGAAGTAACTTATCCACACCTGGTGGACGTCGCTATGGTAGCGGTCTCGCAAATTCTGTATAACTGCATAGGGGGAAGTAGAATTACGAACTGTAATATCTTCCCATTCCACGCGGTTAAATTCGTAGCTGAATGCGGTCGGCCCGCAGATCCAGTGGAGTTCGCCCCCATAGCGTTTACGCTTATCGAGGTCCAAACGGGTCTGTCTCCACCGATACCACCGGGATTCATAGTTTTCCGTCCGGTTGGTGGCCTCACCCCGTATGGTCCTGATGGACTGGATACCGTCCTGATAGCTTCCGGCCAGGTGCAGCCCCTTCAGGTAGGGATATTCTGCATCCTTAAAGGGTACGAGCAGGAGCCGCGCCACGTAGTCCTTGTTATTATCGTAGTCACCCTGATTTACATCTACGTCCACACCGGTGCCGGTGAAGGCGGCCAGGGTGGCCTGGATTTTATTGCCCAGGAAGTTTTTCTGGACCCGGATGCCCCGATCAAAGAACGGGCTGACGGGCGTACCGGTGGCATACTCCACAAAGTTTACGTGGGCCTCTTCGGTCAGCCAGTCGGCCCCGCCGGAAGGTATCTTGAACTGCCCGATCTGGAAGCTGAGATCCGGATTGGGCTTGAACATCCAGTAGGCATTCCGGAGGTAAGGGCTATCGGCCATCTCGATCTGGAGGCGGAAGATGTGCTCCAGATCGCCCCGGTAGTGGTAGCCGCGCATATCGTAACGGGCGCGGCGTATATCAAAACCGCTGGCGCTGCGGCCGGACTCAAACTGCCGGTAGTCGAAGTGGAGGACGCCCCCCAGTTGCAGCCTGAATTGCTTGTCCGGGGTCTCGATATTAAAGCCGTCCCTCCAGTAGGAGATAGCCCGGGTCTTCTTATCCTCTTTTAGCTGGGCCTCTTCTTTTTGTATCTGGGTGGTTACCTTCTCTGCTTCCTCGAGTTTCTTCTCGAGAGTCTTTAGCCTCTCCTGAAGGCCCTTCATGTCATCCAACTGTTTCTTTATGGCCTTCATTTCCTCCAACAGATCCTGGTTGGTCTCAGCCATGGCCGGCACGTGCCAAGCCAGAAAGACCACCAATACTATAAAAATAAAAAATACCCTCCTCATCTATCGCCTCCCTTTTCATAAAATTAAGTTTTCAAAAATTACTTCGGAACTAAGCCTATACTCAAGTCATCCCCCCTTTCTTTTAGTTAGCTTTCTGCCAAGCCGGTAAAAGTTAGGCTTCCACCGGCCAAAATGAATCTCGACTCACAATTGTTTTTGCAATAAATATGCCTATATTCTTTTTAACAACAGAGCCCAAAGAGAATAACATTAAGAATCATTAAGTAGGACAAACGTCCCACTTGTCCTGCGGATGGGGTTTCTAGATAAACCTTATCTAACCCTTGTTATTAAATAAATTATCTGCGTTACCGGTGGTTACTTTCTGAGGGGTTATTTTAAAATGTCTTGGAATCGACGTTTGTTCCCCGCATCAGACGATGGAGATACTGCCTTTTCAGCCCTAATTCCTTTGCTGCGCGGGAGCCAGGGATACCTGGCCCGGCTTCGAGATATCTGTCACCTGCGGGGTGTCACCTGTCCGATGGCAATTGCGTCAATGGACTCCTTGTTGGTCAGCCAATGGTGATTATGTACCAGTTCTTTCTGCAGCAGAGATACCATGGCATATCCACCGCCGGGATTAAGCTTAAAAAGGGACAGCGCGGCAAAAACGCCGTCCGAAGATTTTGAGATGGAGGATATAAGCCGCCCCTACACGCTGGATTAAGCTTGATAAATTCGCCGGATATGCATAAGATGACAGCTATAACACTGGGTAAGGGGCCGGTTATCAGAGCTAAGAAGTTTCTCATTATTGCCGTAGGCGTTTTCATTCTTGTCTCCGGCATCATCGGTTATCTGGGCTATAGCGCCAATCAGGAGATTGAAAAAACCGTAACGGATCAATTCAATCGGCAGCAGCTACTCCTGGCGCGGAAGATAGCCCATGATATCAATAACCACTTTAATTTTCTCGATACCATCTTACGGCGCATCAATCAGTTCTGGCAGCGGGGCGGAAGGAATATGGAGGCGATAAAGGGGGATATCACCTCGTTCTTTCCGCTGCTCAGGGGCTGGGATGTCCTGGCGATTGTGCATTTCGGCCGGGACGAAAAGTTCCCTGTGGTTTTTACCGAGCAGGGATTTACCGGCGCGGAGGGATTAGGAATCTATTATGACGATTACCGGCGATGGGGCGATCGCCCGGAACACAGAGACAGCATAATAATCGGCCGGACCTTTCGGGCGGAAAAAGGTATTTTTAAAGGCAGATGGCTGATGCTAATGGCCACGCCCACCTGGAAACGTGCCGCCGGACAAAAGGGCGTTCCGGCCTGGAGGTTTGAGGGCCTGACTTTTATTGTCGTTGATCCTATAGGGATCGCGCAGCGCTATACCCGGGGCGTCCGTTCGGGTGCGACAGGCTACGGATGGGTGGTTGATGACCGGGGGATTTTTCTGGCGCACTACGAGCAGACCTTTGTTGGCGAGGATTCCTTTACCGTCAGACAAAAGAAGAACCCGGATATCTCCTATGCGAGGATAAACCGGATCGTGCGAGAGTATCTGCTCAAAGGCAAGGAAGGAACGGATTGGTATATCTCCGGATGGCACCGCGGGGTAACCGGTGAGATGAAAAAATTATTTGCCTATAGCCCTGTTTTCCTATCCAAAGAGGATCGGGGCAATCTATGGTCAGTGGGGGTGACCGCCCCCGTAACCGAGGTCTATGGAATCATAGAGTCGGCCATCATAAGACAATGGCTGATTGCAGGCATCTTTCAATTAATAGTATTTTCCTGCCTGGGTGTGGCCATTTATCTTTCCCTGCGCTGGTCACGGATTCTGGCTGCGGAGGTTGACGCCAAGACTGCTGACTTGAGGCTTTCTGAGGCGGAGGTGCGGCAGGAGAGGGATAAGGTCAAAGAGAGTATGCAAAAACTCATCGAGATGCAGGAGAGGCTTGTCCGTTCGGAGCGTTTTGCGGCCATAGGAGAGGCGGCTGCTTACCTTTCGCACGAGATAAAAAATCCTTTGATGCTTATTGGTGGATTCGCCGGCCAGGTAGAGAAATCCCTTTCAGACGATGATGCCAACCGGGAAAAATTAGGGATAATACAGGCCGAGACCAGACGTCTGGAGTTGATGTTGGCGGAGGTCAGAGACTTTACGCGTCCGGCCAGGCCGCAAAAGGAATTGCAAAATATCAATTCAGTCATTGAAGACACGTTAGCCCTTATGGAGAACAAAATGATTGATAAGGGCATTGAGTATGAAAAAGCCTTGGATGACCGCCTGCCGGACGTACTCTTTGATCCTCAGCAGGTCAAGCAGGTATTGATTAACCTCATCAAGAATGCCATTGAGGCTATGCCGGAGGGTGGTAAACTGGTTGTCTCGTCCGGGCGTGAGGGCGGGCAGGTTAAGGTTGCAGTCCTGGATAGCGGTATGGGTATGCCCCATGAGGTGGCCAAGAAGATATTCGATCCATTTTTTACGACCAAGAAAAAGGGAACTGGGCTGGGACTCGCTGTTTCTCGCAAGATCATGGAAGACCATGAGGGTGAAATCTCTGTTCAGAGCGAAGAAGGAAAGGGGACCAAGATTACTATTGCCTTGCCGATTAAACCGGTTAATATGGAAGCACGCTAATATCCGTAGCTTGAGCGCAGGCGATTACTGCGGTTTAAAATAACCGGCTTTAGTAATAAGGGTTATATACCGATCCCTATTTTAAAAGTGTATCATGAAATTTTTTGGTTCTAAAAAATCTGAGCAGATGCCGCATGAGGCAGAAATAGAGGATCTACGCCTGGCCATCGATAAGGCGCACATGCCTGCCGAGGTGCAGGAAGTTGCCCTCCATGAGTTGAAAAAACTGTCCAAAATGGGACAGATGACCGCCGAATATGGCATCATACTGAACTACCTGGAGTATCTGATCTCCCTGCCGTGGGATAAGACAACTGAAGACAATTTAGACCTTGCCCGTGCCGAAACGATACTTCACCAGGATCACTACGGACTTGAAGATATAAAAGCCAGGATTCTTGAGTACCTCGCCGTCCGGGTATTGCGATCTAAGATTAAATACCGCATCCTGGTGGCCGACGAAGACGAGAACGTCCGTAGAAATTTGCAGGATATGCTCGAAAAGGAAGGCTACACTGTGGTTACTGCTACCGATGGAACAGGGGCCCTCCGGTTAATCGAGTCTTCTGAGTTTGATTTAATATTGGCTGACTTAAAGTTGAAAGGTCTCGACGGCCTGGCGTTTCTGGAAAAGGCCAAGGCTACCTGGCCGGAAACCGAATTCATCATGATGTCCCGGTATGCTATTCTCGACTCTGCTGTAGAGGCCATAAAAAAAAGCGCCTTTCATTACCTGTCCAAACCCTTTAACACGTCGGAATTACAAGAAACCGTTAAGAACGCCCTGCAAAGAAAGATGTGCGTCCAGGATACAAAAAGCCCCATTCTTTGTTTTATGGGACCGCCGGGAACCGGAAAGACTTCCCTCGGCAGGTCGGTGGCACATGCCCTGGGACGCAAATTTGTCCGGATTTCCTTGGCCGGCATGAAGGATGAGGCTGAAATCAGAGGCCACCGCCGCACCTATGCCGGAGCAATGCCCGGACGAATTATCCACGAAATTCGCCGCGCCGGGTATAAAAACCCCGTGCTTATGCTGGATGAAATAGACAAGATAGGTCAGGATTTCAGGGGCGATCCGGCATCTGCTCTCCTTGAAGTACTCGATCCCGAGCAGAATGATAAGTTTACAGATTATTATCTCGATGTCCCTTTCGATCTTTCAAAGGTCATATTCATCACCACGGCCAACACCGCTGATGGTATCCCCGGGGCGCTCCGTGACCGCCTGGAGATAGTGAAACTTTCCGGTTACACGGAAGAGGAGAAAAAAAACATTGCCACGCGATATATTATCCCGCGTCAGATCAGGGAAACCGGCCTAACGGCCTATCCGCCGGAGTTTACAGATGTGGCTCTATATAAAATTATTCGTGAATATACAAGGGAAGCGGGGGTACGTGACTTAGAGAGACAAATTGGCTCTATTTGCCGAAAGATGGCGCGGGCGATTGTTACAGAGCCAGGACATAATATGTCTCGGCGGACCATATTCCCGGATTCAATTGAGCATTACCTTGGGCCACGCAAGTACCTGTTCGAGGCCACAGAGGCCAGGAACCGCGTCGGCGTAACGACCGGACTGGTCTGGACGGAGGTCGGTGGTGATATCATCTTTGTCGAAGCTACCAAGATGAAAGGTCGCAAGAAGCTTATTATGACCGGCTCGCTTGGCGAAATTATGCAGGAGTCCGCCCAGGCGGCTCTCAGTTATATACGGTCCAATGCCTGTATTTTTAATATCGCAGAGAATTTCTTTGACTTCCAGGACATCCACATCCATGTTCCAGCGGCCGCTGCACCTAAGGAAGGGCCATCGGCCGGGATCACTATAGCCCTGGCCCTAATCTCCGCACTCACTGAAAGACCGGCCAGGCGTGACGTGGCCATGACCGGAGAGTTGACCCTAACCGGCCGGGTCTTACCCGTGGGGGCCATCAAAGAGAAGATACTGGCTGCGCGGAGGGCCGGGGTAAAAGTGGTCATTCTGCCCCAAAAGAACAAAGTAGACGTGGATACGCTGCCGGCTGGCGCAAAAGATGGGATTAGGATTGTCTTTGTTGATAACCTTACAGAAATTGTAGATATAGTCCTGGAGTAGGTTCGGTTGCCGGTCGCCGGACGATTATAGTGAATGTCAGTAGTCAGTAGTCCTTTGTTACTGGCAAAAGATACCAATAGAGCCTCCATTTAGTCATTTGGACTTTGAGCTTTGGAATTTGTCATTCTTCTGACTCCTGACTTCCGTCTTTCCCCTCCTGCCCCCTGTATTCTATAGCTTGTCTCCTTTTAGTTTCACCTGTCACCTGGTATTTTCAAAAAACCTGCCGTAAGTTTCCCGCGCAGGGTTTCTTATTAACATAAATCAAATTATTACAGTTAGTTATACTTATGTCCATAACCAGACAAATCTGGCACGAATCTTGTTATTAATATAAACAAAAGCTGGTTATTTGAGCATTGCGAACCCGGCGGGAGATAAACCCTGTCAAAAATATCAACTAACAGAGGAGGATGCCATGAAAGGATTAATTAGAAGATTTGAGCAGTGGATGGTGGCGATTACTTTTGCTGAGGTCGGAGAATTCGATACGGCAAGGGAGATCATGAACGAACCAGATCAACCTATGGACGTTCCTAGAAAGAGGCGGACAGATACCCCTTATATCCAGGCACAGCCGGGACGGTAA
Source organism: Thermodesulfobacteriota bacterium (assembly GCA_031082315.1). Taxonomy (NCBI): domain Bacteria; kingdom Pseudomonadati; phylum Thermodesulfobacteriota; species Thermodesulfobacteriota bacterium. Next base: position 129,249 of record JAVHLC010000005.1, on the reverse strand, counting down.
TGGAGTTTAAAGCACACCCAATGGCTAACTGCTTCGCCTGGGCGGTTTTCCGATTAGCCGGTTTCAGGGATAGACCGGCTAATCGGGTGAGGATTAAAGTTAAAACGGGGAAGATCGGTTTTGATCTGCTGAACAGCCATATCCAGTGCCGGAGCAGACGTTAACTTTAAGAAGGCGTACCGGACGGTTGACTTGCCTCTTTCCTTAATCTGATGTTCTCTTTTTGTAACCGGCGATACCTCATAACCCTTTCTATTGTGAGCAGGATATGCTCCTTGCGGAAGGGCTTGGTTATATAGTCAAAGGCGCCATTTTTCATCGCCTCAACTGCCGATTCAATGGTTCCATAAGCGGTGATGACGACAAACGGTATCTCCAGCCCGCTCTTTTGAGCCTCTTCGATGATCTCCATCCCATCCTTTTCAGGCATGCGCAGGTCTGTGATTACCAGGTCGAAATCCCCCCCGGCAATTAATCCGGGAACTTCCAGAGGATTACTTGTAGTTGTTACGTTATAATCGGTTTTGTCAGTGATAATGACCTCAAGCAGTTTAAGCATATCAGGTTCATCATCCACAATCAGAATTTTCTCGGTCATGATGTCTTTTCCTCCAACTATAATGAGTTCTCCTATCTATCAAAGGAGCACAAGAAAGCAGGCAAAGACACGATAAAGGTCGTCCCTTTTTTGTCACCTGCCTCCTCCGCAGTCTTTGTTATGAAGTTAATCGTTCCTCCGTAACCGTTGACTATATTGTAGGAAACCGTGAGTCCCAGACCAGTCCCTTCCCCTGTCCTTTTGGTAGTAAAAAATGGATCAAATATCTTTGTCCTGGACTCTGGCGGGATACCACAACCGGTATCAGAAAAACATATCCGGACCAAATTATTATCCGTATCAAAGGCAGTAGAAACAGCCAGTTCTCCCCCACCCGGCATAGCCCCTATGGCATTGTTTATCAGGTTGAGGAAGACCTGCTGAACCTGTGTGGGATCCGCCTTGACTTTAGGCAGATCAGGAACCAGGTCCAGGTTAACCTTGATTTTTTTCATCAGAAGTGTGTTCCCAACTACCTTAATGATATTTCCCAGCTCCTGGTTGATATCCGTAAGATCCTCGGCATACTCGGAGGCGCGGCTAAAACTCAAAAGCTGCGATACGATCCTTTCGCATACCTGTGACTGGTGGATTATCCTTTTTAACATATCATGCCGCTCGTCTCCGGGAGGACATTTTTCCAACAGGACTTCGGAGAACCCCATGATAATAGCGATCGGATTGTTTATTTCATGGGCCACTCCGGCAGCCAGTAGTCCCAGTGACGCGAGCTTCTCGGTGTTGGCCATCTGACCGGCCATCTTGTTTTGCTCGGTAACATCGCGTGAGATGCCAAGCAGGGCCCTTACCGCCCCAGTTGTGTCCTTTATAGGGATTAAGTGGGTGCTAAACCAGTATTCTTTCCCTCCGATCTCGGCCCGATGTTCGAGGTCCCCGGGTTCCCCAGCGTCAAATACCCTATGGATGGTCGCCAAGGTTAATTTATCGCAAACGCACATTTTGAGAAAATTCCGCCCTTCAATGGACCCGGGCGGGACACCGGACAGATTACCAGAAAGAAGGTTTATGGCATAACGGTTGATGGAAATGATATTTCCATCCCTGTCCAGAGAATAGATCATGTCCTCAGCATTCTCTACTAACGACCGATAACGTTCTTCAGATCTTTTCAGGCTCCGTGTTTTTTCCTCTACTTCCTCGGAAAGCTTCTTTTCCCAGCGCCGCTCGTACATAAAAGCGGTCAGCCCTATCATAATGATGGATAGGACAATCACGCCATGCATAACATGTAGCCGCGTCAGATCCTTCTTAATGACCTCTTCTACTTCACTTATCGGGGCGACCACAGCCACCGACCAGGAAGGCCGCGACCCGGGATGACCGACAATTACCGGTGTGTAGGCGATCAGCTTTTCTATAGGACCTTTGGTCTCCCGATGCCAGCCGGAAATATACCAACTGGTTCCCTCCCGGCCCGCGAGCATCCTTTCCTTTTGAATGCGATGGATGCGGACAAAGGATATTTTAGGCGCTTTTTTCGGGCGCACCTCAAATGCGTTCGCACCCATGAACTCTGCCAGTGGATGATATAAGAAGACCCCGCGGTCATCGATCACCCAGGCATAGCCGGTCTCTCCTGAACGGATATCCATTACAATCCTTTTTACGAAGGTCGTAATATCCAGGGTAACCTGTGTTATCCCGACGAAATTCCCCGTGGGCACCGGATGCGCTTCATCGATCGACTCCTGATAGGTGGGTATGCTCATGGTGAGAAGCAACCTTCCCGGATAGCGCTCCTCATCCCAAAAGGCATTGCTGATGAAGACCTTGTCTTTATTGTCTGTTACCGAAGCAAGCTCAAGCGTATCTCTTATACCCGCCCTGTGACTAAGATCCAAAATGGAGTGTTTCCCATGGTTATCGACGGAATACTCCTTCTTTCCATCCTGATCGATGCGGGAGATCAAGAGGACACCGCTTTGCTTCAGAACAGACATGGTTATCTCTATCCGCCTCGCCCATGCCACGGATTCAAGATACTGGATGGAAGGAGAATAGTTTAACACCCGCAGCTCGTCGCAAATAAGTTCAAGGTTATTCTGTAGTTGCCGCGCTGCGTACCGGGCAAGGAGGAGTTGCTGTTGATTGAATTGCTCCACCGCGATCTTTCGCGTCCGCTTCTCTAAAAAGATGCTCAAAAAAAGCGCCCCGCCGAGTAATAAAACCATAGCCGCATAGACAGCAATGGCTATACTCTTCCCTCTATAGGGGGAAGTGGTTTTTGGGGTAGTCGTCATAGGCTTAACTTGCGATTATCTATGCAGTTCAATTTGAAAACCAAGGCGATGTGTGGTAAAAGGTGACAGACTTAAGCAAATTATTAATTACTTAAATTTCTTTATTAGTCAAGGAGATATTGGTGCTGGAGTTATGAAACACTGCAAACGAAAAAGAGTCGCCCACTTTGAAGAAATCTGTCGTGCCTTAATTGATGGGACAGAAGACCTGATCTATATTCTGGATCGCAAGGGCCGCTATACCTTTATCAATCCATGGATGGCCCGATTCCTTTCCAGGGACGTCGAACAGATTATCGGCCATTCCCTTTTATCATTCATGCCGGAGGTGGATGCCCAGGAACAGATCAGGTTAATCGACCAGATATACGCCGGCACAAAGAGTGTCAAAGCGGAATTTACTATCCGGAAAGGAGACGGTGCCTTCTTGTTCAGCGCCAACCTGGTACCCATCAGAGATGAAAAAGGAGATGTATGCGGCGTCCTGGGCATTGCCAGAGACATCACCGAGACCCGTAATTTTGAAAAACAACTGATAACCACCGAAAAACTCGCCTCGCTGGGCACGCTGGCCGCGGGAGTGGCTCACCAGATAAATAACCCCCTGTCGATTATCCTGGGCTTTTGTGATCTCTTGCTCGAAAAGACAGATACGGAGAGTCTAATTCATCGGGACCTTCGGACCATTGAACGTCACGGGCTGTACTGTAAGAAGGTGGTGGAAAATCTTCTCGGCTTCGCACGCATTGCGGAAGGAGACGAGGTGTCGGCAGATGTCAACCATGCCCTGGAAATGATTCTGGGTATAATAGACCATACCCTGCTCATCCACGGCATTACTGTGGAGAGAGACCTCGCCCCTTCTCTTCCCCTGATCTGTGGAGACACCAAACAACTTCAACAGGTTTTTCTGAGTCTGATCACCAATGCTGTTGAGGCTATGAAGAACGGGGGGGCGCTTGGCATCTCGACCGGGATGGACGGGTCTTCTCACGTCTTTATCCGTATTTCAGACACCGGGGATGGCATAGACGAAAAATGCCTGGATAAGATATTTGATCCCTTTTTCACCACCAAACCGGAAGGCGAAGGGACGGGATTGGGCCTTTCTGTAAGCTATGGAATTATACAAAAGTACGGTGGGAATATTTCCTGTGAAAGCAAAACTGGCAAGCCATCGGGGACTAACTTTACCATAAAGTTGCCTATATTCAGAAGGAGCACAAGATGTCAGAACGGATATTGATCGTGGATGATGAGTCCGATATGCTGGAACTTCTCCGAAGGATTGTAGAGAAAAACACCGCCTATGAAGTCTTGACCTGCTCTAATCCGCTGGCCGTTATGGACTTACTGAAGGAGAACCCGTGTGCACTAGTCATTTCAGACCTTAAGATGCCGGGGATGGATGGCATTAGTACCCTCGAACAAGTCAAACAATTAGATGAAAGCACAGCGGTCATTATCATGACCGCTTTCGGTACGATCGAGACTGCAATTGACGCCATGCGCAAAGGGGCCTTTGACTATATCACCAAACCTTTCCGCAAGGAGAAGATTCTCGTCACCATTGACAAGGCCCTCGAATGGCACCGACTACGTACTGAAAACGAGCGCCTAAAGCAGAAACTCGAAGAAACTATGCAATACGGGACGATCATTGGATCGAGTCCGATTATGAAGCAGATTTATGAAAAAATCAACCAGGTTGCCAAGACATCCGCGACAGTCTTGATTACCGGGGAGAGTGGTTGTGGGAAAGAATTAGTGGCGAGAGCCATCCATGCCCAGAGCCTCCGTAGTAATTATAAAATTGTCCCTGTAAGCTGCTCCGCCCTCCCTGAGTCTTTGATTGAAAGTGAGCTTTTTGGACATCTGAAGGGGTCCTTTACCGGTGCGATAAGGGAACACAAGGGCCTGATCGAAGAAGCCGAAAACGGTACACTATTCCTGGACGAAATTGGTGACTTAAGTCTGCTTATCCAGGTCAAACTCCTTCGTGTTATCCAGGAAGGAGAATTCAAAAAGGTCGGTGATAGCAAGATCACTAAGGCCAACGTCCGCATCATATCGGCCACCCACCGGAACCTTCTAAAAATGATCAAGGAGAGAACCTTCCGGGAAGACCTCTATTACCGTCTTAATGTCATCCATATTCACCTGCCTGCGCTACGCGACCGCAAGGAAGACATCCCTATCCTTGCCCACTATTTCCTGGCTAAATACAGCAGCCTCAATAACAAGGACATCAAGGGCTTCTCTCCGGGGGTGCTCGCCGCTTTAAAGTCACATGACTGGCCCGGCAATATCAGACAACTGGAAAATGTGATCGAAAGGGCTGTGATACTCTGTTCAGGCAACCGGCTCGACACGGAAAATCTGTTTTCCGCCGATTCCGTCTCAGGGCCGCAAGAAACCACAGACGCGGTTCTTACCCTTCCATACAAGGATGCCCGGGAAAGATCGATCGAAGAATTTAACCGCCGCTATATTTCCTACGTCCTGGCCCGGCATTCGGGCAACGTATCCCGGGCTGCCATGGAATCCGGATTAAAACGGCAGTACCTGCACCGCCTTATGAGAGACTACGGCATCCATTCGGCCGGTTTTAAGGCCGCGCAAGAATAATAACTATCCGAGACTATCTCCCTCCTTTTTTGGGTACCCCGTCCATTTTTTATATCAACTGTCATCTGAATGTTTCACTTAAATCCTTAACTCCACTTCGGTAGGGATACTACCGCTTGTTTATTATTACGCTATAACAACAAGATAAGAAAAATATACCTTATTTTGTCATGATGGCACAAGTGTTGAATATGGAAGCGGGCAGATGGGAAAGGGAATACCAGATGGTTGAAAAACGTATGCGGGAGATTATGTCGGAAGATTTTTTGACTACTGCTAAATCTCAGACTCTCCCGGAAGCGATTAAGATGCTTTGTAGTGTCCGCGGAAAGCGTGCTGTGCCCGGGGCCATTGTTGTTTTTGACCAGAATCAATCTTTCTGGGGGCTGCTTACCCTGGAATGTGTTCTTGAAAGCGTACGCCCGTCTTTTATGAAAAGTTCAAACCAGCGGGGCGTGGTAACCTGGAACGGTATTTTGCTGGAGTCATGTCAGAAACTGGCCGGGCTTAAAGTAGAAGATGTGGCAGATAAGGAAGTCCCCCGCCTTGAACCTGAGGACAGATTGATCAAGGTTATCCACCTGTTTCTCAAAACCAACCGCCGGGAATTACCCGTATTAGAGGACGATACCGTAGTGGGCCTGGTGGATGTAGGCAGGATAATCCAGGAGATTAATGAGCTGATTACCAAATTTTGTTAGGGGAGATGATCTTACTTTGATCCCACGGATACTTATCGCCGACAGACAGACGGAGATTCTGGAACTCTTTACAAGGATACTGGAGGGAGACAGTTCTGTCTCATGTTACACAAGTGACGACAATGAGGATTTGCTTCGTCAAATCCGGGAGATATCCTTTGCCATCATGCTGCTTGATGTCCAGATGGTTCTCTACAATAACTTTGCACTCCTGAGAACGATACGGGAGATATCTCCGGCAACAACGATCTTGATCATGGGATATCTGGAGGAGCTGGAAGCCATGAAGAAGGGGTTCGATTTCGGGGTCTCCGGGTATATTATTAAGCCGGTCATGGCCAGGGACCTCCGCAAGGAGGTAGGGAAATGCCTCCTCTCTCCCACGCTAAGAAGGGCAGAACCACCGGCAGGGCAGGTTATCACATAAAATTTCACTATTATTTAAAAGGAGGTAGGGCCTTATGGTCAGAATAAGATTTCTCTAAATATGGAGGGCATAAACATACCAAAGAAGTTCTGTTATTTTTATGATGATTCTCAATCTCTCGAAGCAAGGAGGTTTTCTGAATGAAACTATTCAAAACAATTTATCAGGCGTTAGTTATGGCGTCCGCCGCGCACGCCAGATGGGACTATGAGACGTCCCTGTCCATCTTGAAAAACAGGAAAAAATTGCTGATATTAATTGCCCTGTCGCTGCCGATCCTGGCCGTAATGGTGGCCTCGGCGGCAGACCTTCCGCACATCCTGGGCGGCAAGAAGGCATACGCCCCGGCCACCTATACGACTACTATATTTCTGTCCTCGATTGCTATCGGCCTCATCGCCGGCCTGATTACGGGCTGCATTGGCGCAGGAGGCGGCTTTGTCATCGCCCCGGCCCTGATGAGCGCCGGAATCAAGGGTATCACGGCGGTGGGTACGGACCTCTTCCACATCTTTGCCAAGGCCATCATGGGTACGGCGGTGCATAAGAAGCTGGGTAACGTCTCTGTCAGCCTGGCGGTGGCCTTCGTCCTTGGTTCGGTCCCTGGGGCATTGGCGGGCGGGCTTCTCAACCGGGCCCTTTACAACATGAACCCGGTTATCAGCGACACCTTCATCAGCATCATATATGCGGTACTCCTCGGCTTCCTGGGTATTTACTCGCTGGCTGACTTTCTCAAAGCCAGGAAGACCGGCGACACCGGCGGGGCCCACGGAGGCGGCCCGGTGGCTGAATTGACCGGACTGCCGGTGAAGATGCAGGCCTTGAAAATTCCTCCCCTACTCACCTTTGATGAGGACCTTGTTCCCGGCGGCAGGAAAATATCGGCCTGGATCGTCGGAATCTGCGGCTCCTTTGTGGGTTTGGTAGCGGCCATCATGGGTGTCGGCGGCGGCTTCTTGACCTTCCCGATCTTTGTCTATATGCTGGGCGTGTCTTCGTTCACCACGGTGGGTACGGACATCCTCCAGATCATCATGACGGCCGGGTTCGCCTCCATCTCGCAGTACGCCATCTACGGCTTTGTCTTCTATACCCTGGCTATGGGTATGCTCCTGGGGTCGCTTATCGGCATCCAGGTCGGCGCTCTGACCACGAAGGTTGTCCGGGGTATCTATATCCGGGCCTTTTATGCCATGGCCGTTCTGGCCGGCTTTGTCAACCGGCTCTTTGCCCTTCCGAAGAAGTTCGGCGAGCTGGGGTGGATAGAGATATCCAAAGGTATGGGCAACATGTTTGATACCATAGGCATAGTCCTCTTCTTTTTAGTGGTCACGACCTTCGGCGTGTTTGTCTTTGGCAAATTCTTCGGAAACATGAAAGAACTGAGAGGGGAGGGATAAACCATGTTAGTGAAAAACCCCAAGACATTCAATCTCGGACTGATGTTGATGATTTCCTTTTTCATTGTCTTCTACGTCATCATGTTTGTACCGCTTGTTGACAACAAAACGGTCATTATCTACGCGGACGACATGTTCAACTCCCTGGCCAAGGGATCGACGAACTTCATACCGAAGTACATGGAGAAGAGTGAGAAGTTCGTAGGCAAACCGCTGGAAATGAGCTTCAAGATGAAAGCTGCCGGCGAGGCTGAAAAAGCCGCCATTCTCTTCGGCAAGAACGGATCCACTGTTACGGTGGCGGGCGAGAAAGTTACGTTGACCGGTGGCGACTATGGTAAGACCATGTTGGCTGCGGAGAACGACGCGGACTTTATGTTCAACAACCGGGGAGACGAGGTGGCCGCGAAATACGGCTTCAATGAAAAAGAAGTCATGTATATCTGGCACACTGCTTTCACGAAGCTGATCAAGGAGCTGGAAAAGCAGGAGCGTTTTGAGGGATCGATCTTCCTGGGCGACGTGCTGACCAAGGTTATCGAGCCCGGATATAACTTCTATGGGATAAAACCGGAGAAAGTCAAAGACCACGTGGTGCTCCTGGTGGCGTTGCTGGTTTTCTACGTCATCTACACGTTGTGGTTTGGTTATTCCATCTATGAATTGTTTAATGGGATGGGCCTGACCATGACCAAATCCAAGGCCAAGAAGGAATAAAAAAACCTGGTAATGTCAAAAGCTTCATGAGAAATAAGCCACAGAGGACACAGAGTGCACAGAGCAAGGTAAAGAAATCAAAAGAAAAAGACAGAGCAATGAAAAAAGAAATAGTTTTATGGCACTTCCGGTACCTGTACACTCTCCAGGGCTGTGATTAAGCCATGTTATAGGGACAAACAAGAACATTGGAGAAGCTAGGGAGGAACCAGATGCTGTCTTAACCTGATGATATCTCTGTGTTCTCTGTGGCAAGATTCTTGACAGTACTACAATCTAAGACAGGAGGTAAAAATGAAGATATTAGTGCCGATCGACGGTTCCAAATATGCCATGGAGGCGGTCAAGATGGTCTCCGAGCTGGCCAAGGCCACGGGCGCTCAGGTGACCCTTATGACGGTAACGCCCTCTATTGCCGATATAGATATCGAATATACGGCCCGTGAACGGGAATCCCTGGAACAGAAAACCACGGCTTATGGAGAAAATGTCCTGGAACAGGCCGAAAAAGTGCTTGGTACAACGGGATTAATTCCAAAGACCCTCATGATGGCATCAACCTCGGTAGCCGATGCTATCATCTCGACGGCCAAAAAGGGCAAGTTTGACCTTATTGCCGTAGGCAGCCGCGGGTTAGGGGCTACGGCCCGTTTTATCATGGGTGGCGTGGCCTCGCGGGTGGTTAATCACGCCCCCTGCTCGGTGCTGGTGGTAAGGATGGAAAAATAGGCACGGCATCCAGCAAAATATCTACAACAAAAAGGGTCTCTCTCACCGGAGACCCTTTTTGTTGCAAAGGGGGGCGTAATTCTCCCCCTTTTGCGACTGTGGCGTAATAAATTATTTTCATTGTCCTTTATGTCGCTATGCGACATATGTGTTTCATATGTGATTTTTTATTGATAAAAAATATGTTATATTAATTTAAATGTGGGTGTTTTACTTTATCGTTCATTTTGTAAACTGGCACAAAATTTATCAATGTCATCTGTACAACTGGCAATAACAGAATTGGCCCGGGGGCTTGGCCGTTTCATGGAGCGCCTGAAGACTATCTACCAGGCCATGGACAAGGCTTACGATGAGATAACAGCTTACTATGGCTGCTCCTGTGCGGGTTGTGACGGCAATTGTTGCACGAGTTACTTTTTCCATTATACGGTGGCGGAGTATCTCTACCTTGCGAAGGGCTTCCAGACCCTCAGCCCGGAAAGACAAAATGAGGTGCGGCGTCTCGCCCGTGAATTTGTAAAGGACCGCGACCGGCTGGAGGCTGAGGGGAAAAAAATTGACCTGATGTGCCCGCTCAATGATAGAGGTCTCTGCGGCCTGTATGCCTTCCGTCCGATGATATGCCGGCTGCACGGAGTCCCACACTCATATCGCAGGCCGGACCTGGCGCTGGTTCGGGGTGAAGGCTGTCCAAAACTGGTCCCGCCGGTCGGAGATGCGCCGGGGCATACTATAGAGAAGCCCGCCCGCCGTGAGCTTGACCGCAGCCGATTTTATAGAGATCTGGCCAGGCTGGAGCAGGAACTACGCCAGGAAATCGGCTTTGGCGAACGTATCAAGATGACCATTGCCGACATGATCACGTCCATGGAGAAACAGGAGACATCGTAAATGGAAAAACTGACTTGCATCTTCTGCGGTGGAGAAGCCGCTATCCTGGGAAAGTGATACAATGCCCGGGTAGTCTGCAAGGATTGCGGACAAGAGACGAAAAAAGAAGCCTATCAGGACCAGATAGAAAAGTGGATAGAATCTGTCTGTCTGGATACTTTCCCCATCAAGAGGTAAATCCCGGGGCTTCCGGCCTATGGCTGGTCGCAGACCGGATGAACTCCAGGTAACAAAATGAAAGGCATTCTCATCCGTTGGATCATAAACGCCGGCGCCCTTTTCCTCGCTGCCCATGTGGTAGATGGGATAGAGATCACCGGATTTCTACCGGCCCTGGTCGGCGCCTTGATCCTTGGAATACTGAACACTTTTATTCGTCCGGTTGTACTGATCTTAACCCTCCCTCTAAACGTCCTTACCTTAGGGCTTCTGACTTTTATCATAAACGGCCTTATGCTCAAAATCGTAGCCTCCATACTTAAGGGCTTTGAGGTCCAGGGCTTTTGGCCGGCGGTCTGGGGCGCCTTGATTATAAGTACCGTAAGCTGGATAATGAACATATTCATTAACTCCCGGGGAAAGATTGAACACATCGAGATGAAAAAAGGCCGGAACGGGCAATGGGAGTAAATGTGAATTAGATAACAAACTTGTTGACAAAATTGTATATTGCAGTAATTGTATCTATATCTGGGGTACGGAGTGGTATTTCAGAGGTAGACAAAGGCGTCCACTGGACTTATTATTTATACGCGTATCCAGCGGACGTTTTTTTATTTCCCCGGGAAGAAATTTTGACGGCATTAATGTATGCACAAAAATGCGCATATCCTATATAGCCGGTCTCTAAGGAGCACATAAAAGTGTTACACCAGCCAATAACTAAAAATTACCACGACTTCATCATCGAGCGTGATCCGGAAAAGTGCATCCAGTGCCAGGTCTGCGTCCGTCAGTGCTCTTACGGCGCGCATATCTACAATGAAAAAGAAGGACGCGTTACCGAAGATGAAACCAAATGCGTCGGCTGCCACCGTTGCGAGGCCCTCTGCCCCACCGGGGCCTTGACTATCAGGAGAAACCCTTCCGAATTCAGAGAAAACGCCCTCTGGGCCCCGCAGTTTATCAAAAATATTTATAAGCAGGCGGATACCGGCGGCGTCCTTTTGACCGGTATGGGCAACCCTTATCCCTACCCCGTCTATTGGGATCGTATGGTCTTAGATGCCAGTCAGGTGACCAACCCCTCCATTGACCCCCTCCGGGAACCGATGGAACTCAGGACCTGGCTCGGCTCTAAACCGGATGCTGTCGAAATAGAGATGAAAAAAGGCAGGCCTAAACTCACAACGCAGTTTTCGCCGCAGTTGCAGATTAACTACCCTATCCTGTTCTCGGCCATGTCCTATGGATCTATCAATCTGAATGTTCACGTCGGTCTGGCCCGGGCTGCGGAAGAATTAGGGATTCTTTACAATACCGGCGAGGGCGGCCTGCATCAAAGCCTGTATAAATACGGTAAAAATACCATTGTTCAGTGCGCTTCCGGTCGTTTCGGCGTGGATAGCAAGTACCTCAATGCCGGTGTGGCTATCGAAATCAAAATCGGCCAGGGGGCAAAACCCGGTATCGGCGGCCATTTACCCGGCGAAAAAATAGGAAAAGAAATCTCCATCACCAGGATGATCCCGGAGGGGAGCGACGCCATCTCACCCGCGCCTCACCATGATATCTACTCCATCGAAGACCTGCGGCAACTCATTTACGCCCTTAAAGAGGCCACCGATTATGAAAAGCCGGTCTTTGTAAAGATTGCCGCGGTTCATAACTCCGCGGCCATCGCCAGCGGTATAGCCAGGGCCGGAGCAGATGTCATCGCCATAGATGGATTCCGGGGAGGCACCGGAGCCGCCCCCACTATGATCCGTGACAATGTAGGCATCCCCATTGAACTGGCCCTGGCCTCTGTTGACGAAAGACTGAGGCAGGAAGGGATACGAAACCGCGTCTCCCTGCTGGCGGCGGGCGGCATCCGCTGCAGCGCCGATGTAGTAAAGGCCATCGCCCTCGGCGCAGACGCGGTATATATCGGGACGGCGGCCTTGATCGCCGTCGGCTGTACTCTATGCCAGCGTTGCTATACCGGTAAATGCCCCTGGGGTATCGCTACGAATGATCCCTATCTTGCCAAGCGGATCAATCCGGACATCGCCCACCGGAGATTGGCCAACCTGGTCCGGGCCTGGGGGCATGAAATTCAGGAGATGCTGGGCGGCATGGGTCTCAATGCCATCGAGAGCCTGCGGGGTAACCGCGAAAAGCTTCGCGGCGTAGGGCTGAATGAAGTGGAATTAAATATCCTTGGCATTAAACATGCCGGGGCATAGGTGTGCGCGAAGATGAAAAAGGTCTATGCAAGGGAAGACGTGTGTATCGGTTGCCGGCTCTGTGAAATCGCCTGTATCGTTGAACATTCCATATCCAAAGACATCATAAGGGCCTTTAAGCAGGAAGCGAAAAGGCCGGCGCGCAATGTCGTGGAAGAATGCGGCCCGGTCTCGTTCTCTGTCCACTGCCGTCACTGTGACGAGCCGCCTTGCGTCCAGGTCTGTATTTCCGGGGCCATAGTCAAGGATCCAGCGACCGAGATAGTAAAACACATACCGGAAAAGTGTGTGGGCTGCTGGTCATGCGTCATGGCCTGTCCGTATGGAATTATCAAAAGGGACACAGACCGGGGGAAGGTGATAAAATGCGACCTCTGTCCGGACCGCGATCTGCCGGCCTGTGTTTCCGCCTGCCCCAACGAGGCCCTACTTTACGAGGAGAAATAGATTCATGGAATATGTCATTATTGGAAATGGCGTAGCGGCCATAGGGGCGGTAGAAGGGATTCGTCAGACAGACCGGCAAAATCCGATTACTATCATTGCCGCTGAACCCTATGCCACATACAGTCGCCCCCTTATCGCCAACCTTTTGCGTGGAAAGATACGTGAGGCAGACCTGGCCTACCGCCCGGAGGCATTCTATTGCGATAATAAGGTAACCCTCTTGCTGGGACGCACCGCCACAAAAATCGATGTCGCAGCGCGCCGGGCGCTATTGGAAGATGGAGACAAAGTCCCCTACGGCAAACTCCTCATCGCCACGGGAGGGAAGCCTTTTATCCCGCCCATCCAGGGCAAAGACGGACCTGATGTCTATACCTTCACCACCCTTGATGATGCCAGGAAGCTGGACGCATTGGTCGGCAAAATAAAACAAATCGTGGTGATCGGCGGGGGTCTTATCGGTCTTAAGGCCGCAGAAAGCCTCCATGATCGGGGTCTTAAGGTCACTGTAGTCGAACTGGCCGACCGCATATTGAGCACCGCCTTTGACCAGACAGCCGGGAGCATCATCGGCAACCGTTTAGCCGAGGCGGGTATAGAGGTCATAACCGAAAATTCAGTTAAAGAGATCGTACGCAAAAATGACCGGGTAAAAGGCATTAAACTGAATGATGGTCAAAAGCGGAGTTGCGAGGCTGTAGTAATAGCCATCGGGGTTATCCCCGACAAGGATATCGTTAAGGGAACCGGCATAGAGACAAATCGCGGCATAGTGGTCAACGACTATCTGGAGACCTCTGTCGCCGGTATTTACGCAGCCGGAGACGTAGCCGAGGCCCTTGATCTTCTCTCCGGTGAAAGGCGTGTAGTGCCGATCTGGCCCAATGCCTATACCCAGGGGCAGTATGCCGGCCGGAATATGGCCGGGGCCAGAGTGACCTATAAGGGCGGGCTTCCCATGAATTCCATTGAGTTTTATGGTATTCCCACCATGTCCATGGGTACGGCCAATCCAGCCGGTCCCGGCTATGAGGTCATAACCAAACTTATCCCTGAAAAGAATGTCTATCGGAAGCTGGTACTCAGAGATGGGATACTGGTCGGCGCCATGCTGATTGGCGAGGTAGAAAGGGCGGGGATACTGACCGGCCTGATCAGAAACAAAGTGGACGTTAGCGGCTTTAAAGAAGAATTAATGAAAGATACCCTTAGCCTTAGTTCTCTGCCCGGGGAAATACGCGCGGAGCGGTTAAGTAACTAATTAAAAACTGTACGGGGAACCACGCGATCATGAAGAGTTGGCAGTATCAAAAGGACATTTCCGGGTGCGGACTTTCCGGAATCATCAATAAAAACGGGGAAAGGATCACGGGTGAAGGCATTATCTGCTCTATAGCCTGTCAACACGACAGAGGAAATGGCCTGGGCGGAGGGTTTGCCGCCTATGGTATCTATCCTGATTTTAAGGATCACTACGCCCTGCACATTATGGCGGATAATCTTGACGCCCTCCATGCGGCTGAAGGTTTCTTAAACCAGACCGTATCTATCGTGCATCAGGAAAAGATCCCGACCCGGCCCAGCAAATACATTACCGACCCGCCTATCCTGCGTCGCTATTTTGTTGAACCGGTGAAGGAAGGGGACAGGATATGCCGCTGGCCGGGCTTGAGTGACGATGACTATATAGTCCGCGTGGTTATGAATGTTAACCGGGACATTAAAGGCGCCTATATCTTTTCGAGCGGCAAGAATATGGGGGCCTTTAAGGGCGTGGGCTTCCCGGAAGATATCGCGGACTTTTACCGCCTGGACGAATATTCCGGCTATATCTGGACGGCCCATAACCGGTTCCCGACCAATACCCCGGGCTGGTGGGGCGGCGCTCATCCCTTTACCATCCTGGACTGGTCAATCGTGCACAACGGCGAGATTTCTTCCTACGGCATCAACAAGCGTTATCTGGAGATGTTCGGGTACCACTGCACCCTGCTTACGGATACAGAAGTAGTGGCCTATCTCCTTGATCTCATCATCCGAAGGCATGGGTTGCCTGTAGAACTGGCCTGCAAGGTCTTTGCCCCGCCATTCTGGCAGGAAATCGACCGGATGGACAAAGAATCAAAGAGGCTCTTTACGGCTATTCGTATGGTTTATGGCAGCGGCCTGTTAAACGGCCCCTTTGCCATCCTCTTTGCCTACAACGGGGGTCTGGTGGGCCTTAATGATCGGGTAAAGCTGCGCCCCCTGGTCGCTGCCGTCAAGGGGGACACGGTTTATATGGCCAGCGAAGAATCGGCTATCCGGGCTATCTGCCCTGATCCGGAAAAGGTCTGGGCGCCCAAGGCCGGAGAGCCGGTTATTGTAACTATGGACAAGGGCGTTTCCACGACGAAAAAACAGCCCAGGATAAGCCCGGCCTGTGCCGGAGCAAGGTAATTTTTATGAGAGACAAGACAGAGAACCCTATGGAAATTAACGCGCAGGGAATTTACTATAAAGACTTGAACGATATGATAAGAAAGGCCGTAGGGAATGGAGAGGAAAATTTTATCCTGAGAAATGTCAACGGCCAGCGTTACATCGCGGATGGCATAAGCAAAAAAATCAGCATGGAGGTCTATGGCGTTCCGGGACAAGACCTGGGGGCCTTCATGAAGGGACCACACGTCGTAGTCCACGGCAATGCCCAGGACGGGGTGGGCAACACCATGGACGTCGGCAAGATCGTTGTCGAAGGCATGGCAGGAGATGTCGTAGGCTACGGGATGAGGGGGGGGAGGATTCATATCAAAGGCGACGCCGGCTACCGCGCCGGTATCCACATGAAAGCCTACCAGGACAAGATCCCGGTGATCGTTATCGGCGGCAAGGCCGGTGATTTTCTTGGCGAATACATGGCTGGAGGAGTAATCATCCTCCTGGGTATGTTCAGCCAGGATGCCGCCAGGCCCATAGCGGGGATATTTATGGGCACCGGAATGCACGGGGGGGTTATATACGTCCGGGGCGAGGTCGATCCTCATCAACTGGGATTTGGGCTAATTCCCAAAGAGTTAGACAACGAGGACCAAAAAAACCTTAAAATGTATCTTAAGGAATACTGCGAAGACCTTGATATTGATCTTCGAAAGGTGTTATCTGTGCCATTCAAGAAAGTAGTCCCTTTCTCACACCGACCTTATGGGAATATGTATGCGTATTGACAGAAAAACATCTCGTGAGATAGAAGAAATTACCTGCCTATACGAGATTGCCAGGGCCTTAGGCGCCTCTCTGTACCTGAGGGACTCTCTGCATAGCACCCTCGACATACTGGCAAAAAAACTGGGTATGACCAGGGGTACAATTACCATTCTCAATCCCATGACCTCCGAGCTCCAGATTGAAGTAGCGCATGGATTGACTGCCGAGGCCCGCAAACGCGGCAGATACAAACTAGGCGAAGGGATCACCGGCAAGGTAGTGGAATCCGGAGAGCCTATGGTTGTCCCCAGGATCAGTGAAGAACCCTTATTTCTTAATCGAACCCGCTCCCGGGGGGATCTGGCCAAGCAGGATATCTCCTTTATTTGTGTGCCGATAAAGGCCGCCCGGAAAACGGTAGGGGCCTTAAGTGTGGACAGGCTCTTCCAGACAGATGTCTCATTAGATGAAGACCTGAGACTTTTGACCATCATTTCCTCCCTGATTGCCCAGACAGTAATCAAGATACAGACGATGGAGAAAGAAAAGGAACTCCTGATCAACGAAAATCTGGAGTTGAGGCACCGGCTGACTGACAAGTACAGTATTTCCCATATCGTGGGAAACAGCAGCCGGATGAAGGAGGTCTATGAGATGATCTCCAGGGTGGCCGGAAGCAACGCTACAGTACTCATCCGGGGGGAGAGCGGCACCGGCAAAGAACTGGTGGCCAATGCCCTCCACTATAACAGTCGCCGAGCCCATAAACCATTTATTAAGGTCAATTGCTCGGCCTTGCCGGAAACCCTCATTGAAAGCGAACTGTTTGGCCATGAGAAAGGCGCTTTTACCGGGGCTATCCATCAAAAAAAGGGACGCTTCGAGCTGGCCGAAGGAGGCTCTATATTCCTGGATGAAGTGGGTGAACTCAGCCAGAACATTCAGGTCAAGTTGCTGCGCGTCATCCAGGAGCACGAATTCGAGCGCCTGGGCGGCACGCAAACGATTCACTGTGACGTTCGGATAATTGCCGCAACCAATAAGGATCTTGAAGAGGCGCTCAGCAAAGGAACGTTCAGGGAAGACCTCTACTACCGCCTCAATGTCTTTCCCATCCATATACCGCCATTAAGGGAACGGAGAACTGATATTCTGCTCTTGGCCGAACACTTTTTAGAAAGGTTCTGCCGCGAAAACAATAAAAACATCCGCCGTATTTCCACCCCGGCCATTGATATGCTCATGCAATACCACTGGCCGGGCAACGTTCGGGAGCTTCAAAACTGTATGGAAAGGGCCATCCTGATCTGTGATGAAGAGGTTATAAAGAGCTACCATCTTCCTCCGACGTTACAGACGCCGGGCAGCTCCAGGACCCATAGTCGCCTCTCCTTGGCCGAAGCGGTGGATAACACTGAGAAAGAGATGATTATAGAGGCATTAAAAGAGACCAGGGGCAATCAGTCCCAGGCGGCTCAATACCTGGATACGAGCCTGCGTATTCTGAATTACAAGATTCACAAGTATGGACTGGACCCAAAACAGTTCAAGGTGAGTTAAATCTCAAGACATATCTCTGCGCCCGACCGCCCTCCCCTGCCGCCCACAAGGCAAGCCCGCCGGAAAAAGGCAAGGATAATCTCTCCTGAATGCACTGGGCAGACATTGAAGCTCCCCGTCCGCCGCAGGCGGACCTTGGGCGGACGGGGAATCTCCGTATGCAAGGTAAAATGCATCGTATTCGCTCGCTAACCCCGCTGCAAGCAGCGGGGAATGCACTCGCTATGCATGTTCATTACAATTTTGTAAAAAGCGCGCTGCCTTTATCACAAAACCGTAAAAAATATTTTGTGAATAACCATCTGACAAAAACTTAATTGTCTGTTTCTGCTACCTTTTTTAGGATGGCATGGATGGTGCTTTTATCCTCAATCAAAAACATTGAAAGGGGAAAGTAGTGGTTATGGTTAACTCTGTAGATACTATGTTTGTTTTGCTTTCGGCAGCCCTGGTCATGTTTATGACCCCAGGGCTGGCGTTCTTCTACGGGGGCATGGTCCGGGGCAAGAATGTCCTGGGGACTATTATGCAAAGTTTCGTGATACTTGCGCTGATCAGCGTAGAATGGGTACTCTGGGGGTATAGCATGGCCTTCGGCCCGGATATGGGAGGGGTGATCGGAGGCCTGGATTGGTTCGGGTTGAACGGCGTGGGTTTGTCATCTTTTGCCGGGTATTCTGAAACGCTACCGCATCTTGCATTCATGATATTTCAGGGGATGTTCGCAGTAATAACCCCGGCCCTGATTACCGGCGCATTTGCGGAACGCATGAAGTTCAGCGCATTTTTGCTTTTCACCATATTATGGGTGACCCTGGTCTATAACCCCATCTGCCACTGGGTCTGGGGAATAGGCGGGTGGATACGAAACCTCGGGGCCCTGGACTTTGCGGGCGGAACGGTCGTTCACATCAGTTCCGGCGCTTCTGCCCTGGCCGCGGCCTTGCTCATTGGGAAAAGAAAAGGCTATGGCACGGAACCCATGCATCCCCATAACCTGCCCATGACCATCATGGGCGCCGCCTTATTGTGGTTCGGATGGTTTGGTTTCAATGCCGGGAGCGCCCTTGGCTGCGGCCCGCTGGCCGTCAATGCCTTTGTTACCACACACGCAGCAGCAGCCTCAGCGGCCTTGACCTGGACAATCGTGGAATGGATATACCGCGGTAAGCCCACTACCCTGGGAACGGCGAGCGGGGCCGTGGCCGGCCTGGTAGGCATCACCCCGGCCTGCGGTTTTGTCGGCCTGCCGGCGGCCCTTATTATCGGAATGGTAGCCGGAGTTCTCTGTTACTTTGCCATCGTCATAAAAACTAAATTAGGCTACGATGACAGCCTGGATGTGGTAGGCATCCACGGTGTGGGAGGCGCATGGGGGGCCCTGGCTACCGGACTTTTTGCGGACAAGGCCATCAATGCGGCCGGCGCGAACGGCCTTTTCTTCGGCAATCCAGGCCAACTGGGCATCCAGGCCCTCTCGGTTATTGTAACCATCGGCTATGCCTTTATCATGTCCCTTATCATATTGAAGGCGCTGGATTGGATAATGGGCCTGCGGGTCAGCCCTGAAGACGAAGTGAGCGGGCTTGACCTCACCCAGCATAACGAAACAGCGTACAACTTATAAAGACCAAGCGCTCAGGAGG
Source organism: Thermodesulfobacteriota bacterium (assembly GCA_031082315.1). Lineage (NCBI taxonomy): Bacteria > Pseudomonadati > Thermodesulfobacteriota > Thermodesulfobacteriota bacterium. The sequence goes on along the minus strand of JAVHLC010000005.1, from coordinate 109,665 downwards.
AGGCCGTGAAAAAGATAGAAGCGATTATTAAGCCATTTAAGATTGACGAGGTAAAGGATGCCCTAAGCCAAATCGGAATAAAGGGCATGACCATTACCGAAGTAAAGGGTTTTGGACGTCAAAAGGGCCACAAGGAGGTCTATCGCGGGGCTGAATACGTGGTGGACTTTGTGCCCAAGATCAAGATTGAGGTGGTCATTGATGATGTGATGGTCGAGCGGGTGGTGGAAACTATTATAAAGAGCGCCAAGACTGGAAAAATCGGCGACGGCAAGATATTTGTCTATTCCATAGATGAGGTGATTCGGATCAGGACAGGAGAAAAGGGCAACGATGCTGTCTGAGGCCAATGGAAAAGTCACTTAAGGAGCATATCCGGCATCTTAAAGACCAGCGTGAGGCCGTAAGGAATTCGCAAGACCCACAGCTCCCAGGCAGGGAAGCGGTTCGTGAACTATCGGTAATAACGGATGTCTTCCTGGTCTCTGTATTCTATCAGGCAGAGAGAAAATGGCAAAAAACCCATACGGGAAGCCTTCGTTCCATAACCCTTGTCCCTGTCGGCGGCTATGGAAGAAACGAACTGGCGCTCTACTCTGATATCGATTTAATGATTCTCTGCACCGGGGGGGCAGGTCCGGTGGTAGAATTCGTATCCGAAGAAATATTTTATCCCCTTTGGGATGCCGGCCTGGAGATCGGACACAGCGTCAGGACCGTAACGGACTGCATCGACATCGCGGGGGAAAACTTTCACACCCAGACATCTTTTCTGGACGCACGGTGCCTGGCCGGGAACAGAGAGCTTTTTGGAAAATTCAAAAAGAGATTCCATGAAAGGATTATCGAAGGACAAAGGAAAAAATTTTTAGAAAATATCCTGATAGAAAATCAGAAACGATATCAGAGATACGGCGAGGCGGCCTTCCTCCTGGAGCCGAATATCAAGGAGGGAAAGGGCGGCCTGAGAGATTACCATAGCATCCTGTGGACGGCTAAGGCCCTCTTTAATCTGTCCACCTTGGAGGAAATGGTCAATGCCGCCCTTCTCTCTCAGAATGACCGGACTTCCCTGGAGCAGTCCCTCGATTTCCTTTGGCGGATAAGAAACCGGCTTCATATCCTCAGTGGCAGAAAAAACGATCAACTTTGTTTTGAATATCAGGAAGACATGGCCGGCGCACTCGAATTTGCCGCAAGGGCAGATTTTCTCGAGGTAGAAGGACTTATGCGGGAATTCTACCTACACGCCTCTACCATCGAATATATTTCCTCTTTGTTTTTTGACCGTATCCTGCACGCCTTAAAGATCAAGCCTCACGCCAAAACCGTGGACTTACCCGATCGTATCCTGGAAAAAGATGTATCTATTTACAAGGAAGAAATAAGGATAGACAGGCCCGAGGCCTTAGTCAAAAAGCCCTATCTGCTGTTAAAGATCTTTGAATACGCAGCGAGATACGGCGCAGAAATCCACCCGCGGACCGGCCAATTCATAAGAGATAACCTATGCCTGGTCAACGACTCATTCCGTTCTTCCCGCCAGACCAGCCGGTCTATGCTCAACCTTATGAAGCTGGGTTCGTCCGCCTTCAAACAACTGGAGGTTATGCTCCAAACCGGCCTCCTGGCCCTATATATACCTGAATTTGAGAATATCCGCTGCCAGGTTCAACACGATGCCTATCACATTTACACGGTGGATAAGCACTCCCTGTTGACCTTTCTGGAATTAAGCCTCATGCGTGAAGAAGACAAATACCCCTTTGCTGAGATAGACAGACCTGAGTACCTCTTTCTAACCGCGCTGCTACATGATATCGGCAAGGGTATAGGCCATAACCATGCCGAAAAAGGGGCGGATTTGATCCCGAAAATCGCCGGAAGAATGGGTCTGGAGGAGGATGTTATGCGTGATATGGTTTTTGTCGTCCGCCATCACCTTCTTCTCGTTGAGATAGCCACGCGCCGGGATATGGAAGATGAAAAGATCATCGTGGAATGCGCCCAAAAGATTCAGGATATAAAAAGGCTTAATATGCTTTATCTTCTGACCATAGCCGATTCCAAAGCGACCGGGTCCCTGGCCTGGACAGCCTGGAAAGCGGCTCTGGTGGACGAACTTTACCTCAAAATCAAACACATCCTGCAACGAGGCGAATTAGCCACTCCACAGACCACAGCAAGGATACGAAAAGTCCTGGCCCAGGTCAAAGACGGTTTAACGCCGGAGCTAAAGAATCCTGCCGTGTCGAAGCACATAGAGAACATGCCGGGAGATTATCTCCTTACTGTAACACCGCACAAGATTCTAAGGCATCTTCAATTAGCCCAAGAGCTTAGCGATAAGAAATTTGCCCTGTTTATAGAAGCGAGAAATAGTTTTCGGGAGCTGACTGTCCTGGCCGAAGATAAGCCTGGACTCTTTGCGCAGATCTCAGGGGTGTTGGCCTTAAACGACCTCGATGTCCTTGGGACACAGATTTTTACCTGGGGCGATGGAATAGCGGTAGATATCTTTCAGGTTAGAGAACTTATCGAAGAGCCCGCCGACGAAACACACATGTTGCATGACGACACAAAGGACAATGAAAATAATCCCACCTTACCCCCCTTTGTTAAAGGGGGGCTGGGGGGGATTTCAGGTGAAATAAGATGGAAAAAGGTTGCAGAAGACCTGGGAAAGACCTTAAGCGGGAGGCTTTCATTTGACTATCGACTGGCCGAAAAGACGACGCCATTATCACTTCAGGCTAAAAAACGCGGACGTTCATCAAAAGTAGTGATCGACAATGAAGGCTCGGACTTCTACACGGTTATTGAAGTCTATACAAACGACCGCCCCGGGCTCCTCTACTCCCTTGCCCGGACGCTATTTGATATGGGGCTGGACATCAGATCGGCCAAGATATCTACCAAGGTGGACCAGGTGGTGGATGTATTTTATGTTCGGGATTTATATGGACAAAAGATATATCATCCGGAACAATGTGAAGAGGTCAAAAAGGCCCTGCTTTTTAAATTGGAAGGGCATAAAAAGACAGGCTGATGGCCCGCGGCCCGGATTAACCTCACTATCTATCCCCAACAGTCGCAAGAGACATCAGTCCCCGCCCGGTCTTAAGATTACCACCAATGCCTTGAGAGGATGAGGGAGATTTATTAGGGCTGGTCTGCACGGAATGGATTTATAATCCGGATATTCTCAATCAACATACCATGGGACAGATCCTCTGATAGAAGAGCAGAAGAACCTGCAAGGTGGCAGGCAGCCACAATCGTGGCATCCCAAAAAGAAAAATCAAACTGTTTATGGAATCCAATCGCTTTTAAGATCAAGGGAACGGTAGTGTCAACCACTTTCCAAACAGAAAAGTCGCGTATGGTCTGTTCCGCGTCATCTACACTCATTTTTTCAGGAACCTTGCGAGTAACCGTGACAAAGAATTCTTTCAAGACCTGGGCACTGATAACTCCGTTTCCCTTTTGGAAGGATTCCGTTACCAAACGGGAAGCAATTTCATATTTTTTCTGGTCAGTCTTGTCAAAGGCATAAACTAAAATATTGGTATCGAAAAAGAGGCTATCGCGCATGAAGCTCCTCTCTGGTCCAGGTCTTTTTTCCGACTTTGATAGGTCGTTCTTTCATTCGGGCAATGATTCGTTCCATAGCGCTCTGGTACTCTTCATTCTGGCGAACCAGATCTTCCAATCGATCTCGGATAACCTGGGTCAGAGTTGTTCTCTTTTTTTGACATACTATCCTGGCTCTATGAAGAAGCTCTTCATCCAGAGCAAGAGTCACATTGCGTTTCATAGCTGTCCTCCCTGTGTCCACATATTATGTGTAATATTAAGGCGTAGAATTCTGGAAGTCAACATAAAAGTTACTGTAATCGAAGGGGCAAACAGATGAAAGATAAGAGCCGCCTCTGAACAGCTTTCATCCGGAAATCCTGGCCCTCCCCCATTAAGAGGCTGTGTCGCAATAGGTGCGGGGAAAGCTGACGCGCTACCTGGAAATTTATAATTTTGTGGACGTTCCCGTCTCCCCGTCTTTAGACGAACACAAAAATCAGACGCGAGTGCGAGTGTAACGAGTCGGCTGGATTGCCATGTTGGCCTATGCCAGTTTCTTCTTCGTGGGTTTTACTTCATACAGTGTTTGATCTTCCCTGACCATGCAAGTTTTCTCAACAGTGACCTTTTCGAAAAGGAGCTTGGCGTTTGAAAAGAAATCAGCGGTTTCTGCTTTCAGATATCTAGCTGCCATCCTACAATATTCAGGATCAATTTCAATGCCGATACTGTTGCGGTCTGTTTTCAGGGCCGCAACCATCGTTGTACCTGAACCGGAGAATGGATCTAGTACCGTATCTCCGGAGAAGGAAAACATCCGTACCAAGCGTGTAGCCAGTTCTAGAGGAAATGGTGCAGGATGTTGCTTGGTAGAAACTCCTGTGATATTCCAGATTTGCTGGAACCAGCGATCAAACTCCTTTTTGCTTATTTTGCTGGCTTCGCGTTGTGACTCCGTAGGCTTTCGATATCCGCCGGGCTTCCTCTGCATAAGAATAAATTCCATATCATTCTTGATGATTGCATTCGGTTCGTAAGGTTTACCAAGGAACTTAGATCCGTTTTGAACTTCGTATGAAGCATTGGCAATCTTGTGCCACACAATGGGATTAAGGTTATCAAAACCAATACGCCGGCAAATCACGCAGATGTCGGCATGAAGCGGAAAGACAAGGTGCCGCCCGAAATTGCGGCGTGACACACAGACATCCCCGACAACACAAACCAAACGACCACCCGGAACGAGAACACGGAATATGTGGCGCCATACTTTTTCCAATTCTGTGAGAAATGCTTCGTAGTTTTGAACATGGCCAAGTTGATCAGGGTTCTCATTATAACGCTTGAGGTTCCAATAAGGAGGAGATGTGACAACAAGATGCACCGACTCATCTTCTAAGAAAGACAAGTCCCTTGCGTCACCATTAATCAGTCTGTGAAATGTGGGCTGCATGAGTTCACAGGAAAGTCGCCACATGGGCAACAAGAATTTTTGCAAAACGGTCGACCGACAAGTCATCCGCAGGCGTCTTAAACATACCTTTGAGACCGTCTTGAATGGATGAAGTAATGAAGGCAGAGGCTGTGTAGTGACGTTCCAAAACAAGTTTCCTACAGAATAACTCGTACCGTCGCATGTACGATGCGTCAACAAACTCCGGAAATACCTTGAAATGAGGTTCTTTGATACCGACAGGGCGGTTGGATGCCTCACAATCTTCAAGCATGAAAAAGTAGCCGAGAAATGGCTGTGGACTATCAAGATATGCTTTCTCGCGGAAAGCCGTCCAAAGGTCAAGGGCGCTACCCATTGCTTCTTCCGTTCTGTTGTTAAAGTTGTTGCCAAAAGACGGCCCGACTTGGGATTTAGCTTCAATGGCGGCAATCAATGTTTGATCACGGATGACTAGCAGGTCCCATTCTTTGGTTGGGCGGAAAAAACCGGGAAGTTCAACAGTCTTCTTTTGAAATACATAGCGGAGGGGGATTCCGGCTTGTGTGATGAGTGTGGTGAAAAGGTCAATAAACCCGTCCATCTGGGCACCGCCGGTGACGGCACTTCGGAGACCCTGATCGGCCTTTCCCCCCGTCTCCTGTTTTTGCCTTTGAGTCGCCCTTGTTTTCCAGTAGTGGGCTACCGCTCTTGCAGTTTGATTGTCCATTTGGGTCATAACCATGTGTGTATGCATTATAAAGAAAGATTATCAAGTTTCACAATGATATTCCAGATTATTATTCAGGCCAACATAGCGGGTCACCGGGAGCCGGATTTTCCGGCTATCTGGTGCAGCCACTTGGGCACTCAGATTATATCATGTGGTCCGGTCACTACCGGTGTTATATTTTTTTAATTGCCACCTTATACCCTCGCCCCCATTTGGTCTGTCACACCGTGCAAAACGTCCTGTTTCTCGCGGCCGTTAATAGGACCGTCTCAAATGCTTCCATCAGAGACAGGGTGCTGCGGGCATAATCGTCGATCTCTATGTATGAAAGCCCTCTTGGTCTCGCCCCATGGGCGATATTGTTCCTTAGGTTTACCAGGGCGTTCAAAGAAGCCCGCCATCCTACTATGGTCGAGATATTTAAGCATAGATGATCCGCGATATCTTCGAGTACAGCATAGTTGAGATTTGACTTGGTGTTGACCTCTCTTTCCGTATCACGAAATTCAACTGGGGTACTTGCCGCTGCCAAAGCCATCTCGGCAACGGACTTCTTTTTGGAGAAATTCAGCCCCCCAGTTAATGGGCGCAGTTCCGGCGTCCACATGTGTCCCAGTATGGCAGGCTGAAGATAGGACGCATTGGAAACACTCTGTTCTACGTATTCCAAGTAAAGCTGGCACACCTCTTTGACAAATCCTTCCCATACTGCATAGATCATCGGTATAGCCATGCGCGCTGCGGCAGGTTCGAGGGGACCTCCCACAAACTTCAGAACGACTCGACGGATATTTGTGAATTCAAGGCGTCGCTGATCAAGGTTTTCCCCAATCGCCTCGAACAGGGTGGACATGGATCCCATAAGCTGCTATGCCTTAGAAAAAAAAGAAATTGCGAAATCTATCCTGCTATGTAATTTTGACCTTATGTTTGCACCCGCCCCAGTGTTGTTTACAAATTCCGGCCGTTGCTTGAATTCCACAATGCGGCGTTTGAGTTGGCTCGATGAAAGAGCACTGACTACCGACAGATTTCGGGATATTCCAACGGAAATAGTTTCAAAGACGTAGACAGATAAAGGGCCTTTGTGTCGCCCGTCGCGGTAGTGTCGCCAGGCGTCTTCCCCCAGGGCTTCCGAAATTCTCTTGAATGTCTCCTTGAAAGAAGCATCTTCGCCGTTCCGGTCGAAACCCCTCTCGTTTTCAAGAACCTGGCGCACAAAGTCCGTTATGAAGGGCTCTACGTCGTGTTCGAACTCCTTGTATGCGTTCCGCAGGGTAAAGTATCGTAGTATTAAGCCTCGGTCGAACATGGTGTTGGCTTGAAGTTCCGACATCCCGAGGTATTCCCGAAATGGAGGAAATGCGGCGAGTTTCTCAATCCACTCGACGAAATCTGGGGCAGTCGCTCTAAAAATGCAGTTTCTTACCTCTTGCGGTTCGAGCGATGAGCCGCCGGTGTTGAGCCGTTCAAAAACGTCGTATTTCATCTTTGGATGACTACCAACTTTGATAACCTCAACTCTGCAACCTGCGCGTTTGATAGAAAGCCTGGCCTGCAGGCTGAGATCGGAGAAGGATACGCCCTCTATGGAGGGTAAGCGAGGTTTGTGTCCCGCACGCACGAGGACAGATCCTGACAGGAGTTTGGTTCCCGTAACGTCTTTTGCATCTTTGAGGACGCCCATGAACTCTAGAACGCTTGAAACGCGCTGCAGCCCGTCTACCAGTTCCCAAACTCCTTTGTCGTCTTCGGCGACGAAGATCGCAGGGGTAGGAAATCCAAGCAAAATTGATTCGATGAATCTACTTTTCTGTGTAGGCGTCCAACGGAACAACCTCTGGTACTCTGGTCTAATCACCAATTCTGTGTTCTCATAGAGATTGGCGAGTTCTCCGTAACTTACATCCAGTTTGTCGGTGCGAATATCGTTCCGTGCCGCTGCGATCTCTGCGTTAATCTGTTTTCGGGTTCGTTCACTAATTTTCATTTGCTCCTCCGTTCATCACAATTCTATCAGAAACCTACTAAGGCCAACTATGATGAAATTCATTCCGTATGTGCCAACATCATATATTATATCGACTCGACTTTTTTCATCAAAACTCGCATATAAAAGCGATGATACTACAATTTGGCAAACAGTACAATAAAATGAAATCCAATTAAATATCAATTACATAAGCCGATAGCATAAAATCCATAAGCCTGTTTTTTGTTGTAATTATCAAGGTTATGTCAACTCGACATAAATATGGCGATTTATTATCCGACGGCATAGCCCGGTAGGGTGGGCTAAACTTTCTCCGAGTATAACGCTTGCATTCAGCGAGCGCCAATGGCGACCCGCTGTAATGATTTATTAGCCAATGCCTCTAATATATAATGTATTGTAGTCTAGGGGCCTTAGACATTTTAGTTGTACCTTTCAGTTTTGCTCGGCTTATTTGCAATAGGTTAGGCTTAATACAATTATGTAAAAAATCACGCCGACGTCCTACCGTTCTGTAAACTTTCGATGCCCCATCTCCAATAAAGCAAATCCCATCCGGATATTTTCAGTTGTAATCATAAATAGTTATCTCTATTCACTGCTGTCTTTTCTAACTGGCATGGTTCTTGGTATAGCATGAAACCTAAAGGAAATAGAAAGGAGGTCATAAAATTTGTTTTTCACATACTGTAGGAGGAAGATAATGAAAAAAGATTCGCTTTACTTGAAAGGTTTTCTAACGGTTATTGTAGGCTTAATTGTGAGTGCAGTTATTACGTTACCGGCCATGGCGGAAGAGGATATGCCCTCTGCCGACCTGTCGGTTTCCATTTTAAGTGACTATATCTGGCGGGGGCAGGAATTGAGCCGGGACAGTATTGTTGTCCAACCTTCCATAACCATCGGCTATAAAGGCTTTTCAGCCAACCTATGGGGCAATCTGGACACCGATCCCTATGCGGCAGCCGGGAATAATCCGTCCAACTGGAACGAGACAGATCTTACACTATCCTACGGCAGGGACTTTGGCCCTTTGAACATAAATGGAGGCTACATCTATTATGGCCTGGACGGCGTTGATGATTCTCAGGAGGTCTTTATGGGTTTAGGTATTGATACGCTGCTGTCACCCTCGCTTACTGTTTACAAGGAGATTGACAGCTATATGCACTGGTATTTTCTTCTTGGAATCTCCCATTCTTTCAAGATTACCGCGGCTGTCTCCCTGGACCTTGCTGCCTCGGCGAGCTACCTGAAGAGCGAAGACGCCGCCGACTACCCGGAGATTAACGATCAAGGAGTGGCCACGGGCGACAAGTTTAATAACTTCCACGATGGCGTGATCTCAGCCAGGCTGCCTGTTTCGGCAGCGAACTATGTGACAATAACCCCTTCCTTATCGTACACTTTTCCGCTTTCAAGCGATGCGAGCGACGAGATGAAATACCGCAGCAAGACCGGCAAAGACGATAACTTTGTTTACGGCGGCGTAACCATCAGCCTGGCATTCTGAATCAACCCCATGTCCTTGCGGCCCGGCCTTCACATGGATAGTGTAACGTCGGCCGCAGGGGCATTGTCCCTCTAAAGCCCAACCAGTCGATCTTTACCAGTGAAATGGAAAAAAACCTCTTGTTTATTGCGGCCATTTTATCTCTTTTTGCCTGCCTACAATGACCAGGGTATAATTCTCAGGGTAGAGATACTTCCTGGCAGCATCCGCCACCTGATCTTTGCTTACTGCATTTATAATCGCCGGATAACGCGCCGGGTAATCGAGACCCAGGTTGTAGAACTCCATATCGGTCAAGAGCCCGGCGATCTTGGCATTTGTGTCCATCTTTAAGGGAAAGCTGCCGGTAAGATACAACCTGGCCTCGTTCAGTTCTTCATCAGATACACCATTTACCCTGATTTGTTCCATTTCCTTGAGAATTTCATCTATAGCCACGCCGGCCGTCGCATTCCTGGTCTCCACTACGGCCTGGAAATAACCGGCGTGCCTGCCTGAAACAAAGGCGCTATAGATGCTGTAGGCCAGCCCCTTTTCTTCCCGGATATTGTCCATCAGGCGAGAACGGAATCCGCCGCCCCCCAGGATGTAGTTCATGACAAAGACGGCGTAATAGTCCGGGTGGCTGCGCGGGATGCCTCTGTGGCCAAGGACAATATTGGCCTGGGTAAGATCACGGTCGATCTTTTTTATCCGGCCGCTTCCCCCTTTGCTATCTGAGGGGATATTAATCGGAGTCTCGATGCCGGTCTCCGGCCAGGGCCCCAGATATCTTTCCCATAAGGGCATAAACTCTCTTTCTGTAATCTGGCCGACCACAGCACAGATGACCCGGGAATGGGATAATCGCTCCTGGTAGAAACTCATCAGGTCATTTTTGGTCAGACCGGATATGGATTTCTCTGTTCCCAGCAGCGGCTGTCCATAAAGACGCTTATTAAATAGCTCCGCCAGAAAGGTCTTGTTGGCAAGCGTACCCGGATCTTCCTCTTCCTTATGGATGCGCGCCTTGAATTCTTCCTTCTTTTTGGCGATCTCTTTTGGCCGGAAGGCCGGCTGGGTAAGGACATCGGACAGAATCTCCAGACCGGTAGGCAGGGCCTTCTTCAAGACATTCAGGGTAATAGAGGTATAATCTTTTCTAGGCTGGACTGCCAGCGCCCCTCCCGTAAACTCTATCTCTTCACTGATCCGGGCAGCCGTGCGCCGGCGGGTGCCGGTTAAAAGTCCCTCAGCGGTAAGGGCCGCCAGTCCTTCCCGGCCCCCCGGATCAAGCAGGGAACCGGCCTCAATGACCAGATGCATATATACTAATGGCAGGGCCTTTACCTCTTTGAGCAGGACGACCGTCCCATTCGGCAGGACAATACGCCTGGCAAACGCGCTTCCGGAGGACACCGTTTTTTTAGACATGAAACAGAACTCCTTAATTAGTAACAATTTAGATTTTTGAAAGCCTGTCGTAACTACGATGCGTTGTAAAGCCTGAAGTGTTACCAGTTATATGAATGAATCTGGAAATCAAGAAATCAGGAATAGAACAGCATTTTTCTTCATGAGTTCCTGAGTTCCAAATTTAAGAATTTGTAGTATTTCAGGCTATTGAAAACTGAGAGCTTTTCTTCCCGGATACCTTTCGCAGATGCGCCGAGGCGTGGGAGAAACCCGGCAATACCGGGACCAAAACCCCTACATTCTTTTTATCCTTATGAAAATAGGTATTGGCCACCCTTTTTATATCGGAAGCAGTAACTTTTGCGATACCCGGCAGATAGGCATACAGATCCCGCCAGTTACTCACCGTATGATAGATGCCCAGCAACATTCCCTGGTAAAAAAATGAATCCTGATGGAACACAAAGGCCGCTTCGGACATATTCCTGGTCTTTTGCAGCTCTTTTTCCGTCACGCCTTGCCTCTTTATCTTTTCCAATTCCGCTTCAATCTCCTCTTCCACTGCCTCGGCCGTCTTACCGGGCATTATGGGCGCGAAGATGTGGCAAAGATTGGGATCATGCGCTAACCGGGGATAATTGACATTGATATCCAGGGCCAACTGTTTCTCGCGCACGAGACGGCGATAAAGTCGCGAACTCTTGCCCTGGCCCAGAATAAGGGCCAGAAGCTCCAGGGCAAAGCTGTCTTCATGCCTGAGATTGGGGGTATGGAAGCTCATAAGCAGATAAGAAAGCTGGGCCTCCCGCTTCAGGTAGAATCTTCTTTCTCCTCTCTGGGGCGGCTCATCACATACGACCGGGGATGGCTCCGGCCCGGGTCTGATACAGCCGAAATATTTCTTGATTTTTAACAATAGCTTTTCTTTTTCCATGTCGCCGACGACAATGACAGTGGCCCGGTTCGGCCTGTAATGCAGCCGGTAATAATCCTTAAAGTCTTCATAAGCGGTCTGGCCGATATCCCCCATCCAGCCTATTATCGGCCACATGTAGGGGTGGGTGCGGAAGGCGACAGAATCCATTTCTTCAAAGAGGGAGGAGACCGGATCATCCTCGGTCCGCAGCCGGCGTTCCTCCATTACTATATCCCGCTCCGTGAGAAATGCCTGCTTATCAACGGCCAGATTGGTCATGCGATCAGATTCCAGATCAAGGAGTACTTCCAGGCGGTCCCCGGCTATATTCTCAAAATAGGCCGTATAGTCCTGAGAGGTGAAGGCGTTCTCGTTTCCCCCATTTCTTTTAACCAGGCGGGAAAACTCCTTGGGCCTGTATTTTTTAGTGCCGCGAAACATAAGGTGCTCGGTGAGGTGCGAAATCCCGGTCTTACCCAGACGCTCATTGCGCGATCCCACCCGGTACCATACCTGCAAACTGACTACCGGGGCCTTATGGTTTTCGAGAAGCAGGATATTCAACCCATTATCTAAGATAGTTTCCGATACCGGCAGTCTCATCTTAAAATCCCTCCATTAATGATAGCACTGTCAAATTCGGCCCAGAGTTCACAGCGCGGCGAAGCCGCAACCAAAAGCGCTTTGCGCGAATTCCAAATGACGTAACACGTTAGCTGTTTGAAAAGAGCTAGTCGTTCAGAAAATGGCGGCTCAAAAATCCCCCTTAATCCCCCTTTTTCAAAGGGGGCAGTGTTTCTCCTCCCTTTGGAAAAGGGAGGTTGGGAGGGATTTTAAAATACTTTTTAAAAAAGCTAAACTGATACAAAATGACAAATTTCTAATTTCGAAATCTTTCTATCTCTGTGCGCTCTGTGGCTAAGTCCCCATCACCTTTAGATCCACCACCCGCAATTGCAGGGATTCCCGGCCCTGGTAGTTATTGGTATCCAGGGCAAAGGCCAGGGCCGCCTCCAGAAATTCCGCATCAGGCAGGGGAGCCATATTAAAGCCCATAGCCTCCCATACCCGCCCGTCCTGGTGCACTCTTAATTTTACGTGCTTTTCTCCGATTAACCGCTGCTCTATGATCTTAATGGGTGAGGTGTCCAAAAGAGGATTCGGGTTCCCCATCCCAAAAGGCGGCAGCAGGTAGAAATCATTAAGAAAGGATTTTTCACGTAAAATTGACAACTGAACGCTGCCTTCCAGCCATAGCCTGGGAACGAGGTCCTCCGTGGTTACTTTATCAGACACCGCAGTCTGAAAAACCTCCTTGAACAAAGGCAGATTTTCCTCGCGCAGCGATAATCCGGCGGCTTCCTTATGACCGCCAAAATCCTCCAACAGCTCACGACACATGGTCAGCAATGCATAAAGGTCAAGGCCTGCGGCGCTCCGGCCCGATCCCCTGGCCTTTCCATCTTCCAGAGAAAAGAGTATGGCGGGCCGGGCATATTTCGCCGCCAGGCGTGAAGCTACGATACCGAGCACCCCTCTATGCCAGTGCGGCGAGGCATAGACCAGGGCCTTTTCCGTCTGCAACACCTCTTCCGTAATATAGCCGGTAAGTTCCGTGAGCATATCTTCTTCCACGGCCTGGCGCCTGCGGTTAGCCTGGTCTAAAGCGGAGGCTATCAGTTCAGCCCGGACGCCGTCTTCAGTCACGAGTAAAGCGAAGGCCTCATCGGCGGATCCCATCCTGCCCGCGGCATTTAACCGTGGAGCGAGCCGAAAACCTATGTCGTAGGATGAGGCCTTCGCAGTATTGACCAAACTGATCGCCTTTAGAGCGGCAACCCCGGGCCGCCTTGCCCTGTCAATGATCTTCAATCCCTCTTTGACCAGTATCCTGTTTACACCCCGTAAAGGCACCATATCGGCTATGGTCCCGATAGCTACCAGATCCAGATATTCTTTGAGATTGGGACGCTCCCGGTCCGACCATGCGCCGGCCGTAGAGTCATGAAACAGTACCCGCCTCAAGGCCATAATCAGGTTAAAGGCCACCCCCACGCCGGCGAGCTCTTTGTCCGGATAGTTACATCCTGGCTGCTTCGGATTGACCGCAGCCAGGGCCGGAGGAAGCACATCCGGCACACAGTGGTGATCGGTAATAATGACCTCTATACCCTGCCCATTGGCGTAGGCAACGGCTTCATGGTTGGAGATACCGCAATCCACGGTGACAAGCAGGTCCGGTTTATCATCCAGAAAACGCCTTAGTATCTCCGTCTTAAGACCGTAACCGTCACGGGTCCGGTCTGGTATGTAATGAGAGACAGCGACGCCCATTCTCTTTAGAAAAAGCCACAAGACAGCGGTGGCCGTGACCCCGTCCGCATCATAATCTCCATAGATCAATATCTTTTCACGGCGACGCACTGCATCGGCCAGGCGGTGCGCCGCCTTATCCATATCCTTGAGCAGGAAGGGTGAGGGAAGGTCTTTAAGGGAAGGATGCAGGAAGCTGTGCGCCCCGGCTGTATCCTTTATGCCGCGATTACAGAGAAAAAGCGCTATCAGGGGATGCAGATTTGTCTCTCTCTGCAACTTTTCCAGCGCTAATAAATCCGGATCGTTTTTATGCCACTCCTTTTCCAAAACATCCCCCGGAATGCCCTGTTTTTTGACTCCAGCACTATAACAAAGCCTGACCCTGAGTCAAGAAAACTTTAGGCCCTTCATTTTTACTTGATTGACGGCCATTACTCCCGTAGAATGGCTCAAAGTGAAAGAGTGTGGGTAATTTTCTCTTAAGATAAGGCGTGCTTCTTATTATCCCCCCTTTAGTAAAGGGGGGCGAGGGGGGATTTGAAAACGCCTGGTAGTAACTATGCTTTCGTATAATAACAGCCTGAAACAGTTATGATTTATAAAATCTCCCCTAACCCATCTTTTCCAAAGAGGGGAATAGAGAAGAGTAAAAAATTACCCACTCGCTTACGCGAAGACCCAAAGAAATAAGGGTACGTTAAAGGTCTATGTCAAAGGAAAAGTCAACATTCGAAATCCGAAATCCGAGATCAAAAGAGACGGATACGGCCCAGATAGCCCGTTCGGCCGGATCGGTCAGCGTGGCGGTCTTTGCCAGCCGCATCCTGGGCCTTATACGGGAACAGGTCCTGGCGGGCCTTTTCGGGGCCGGTTATTTCATCGATGCCTATGTCGTGGCCTTCCGCATCCCCAACCTTCTGCGCGATCTCTTTGCCGAAGGCGCATTAAGCTCGGCCTTTGTCACCGTCTTTACCGACTATGACCAGAAAAAAGGCCCTAAGGAGACCTGGAGGCTGGCCAACAACGTCCTGACCTCCCTTTTTATTATCGTAGGCGCCTTGACCTTAATCGGTATATTTTTTGCCGGGGACATCATAATGCTGATGGCCCCTGATTTTTCCAGGATACCGGGGAAAATTGCCCTGACCAGGGACATGACCGTCATTATGTTCCCGTTCTTTATTCTGGTCTCGCTTGCTGCGGCGGTGATGGGCATGCTTAACACCAAGGGGTATTTTTTTATCCCGGCCATGTCCTCTGCCTTTTTTAACCTGGGATCCATTGTCAGCGGCGTTATCCTGGCCTTTGTTTTTCCTCGTTTCGGTCAGCCTGCTATCGTGGGCATGGCCGTAGGCACACTTATAGGAGGCTTCCTGCAGCTCGCCATACAGCTGCCGTCCCTCCATAAGGTGGGTTTTCACCTGAGCCCCCTGCTTTCTTTTCGGGACGAAGGCCTGCGCCGGGTAATTAAGCTGATGATCCCGGCTATTATCGGACTTTCCGCCACCCAGCTTAATATCTTTATAAATACCTACTTTGCGGCCAGTTGTGAGCAAGGGAGTGTCTCCTGGCTTAATTACGCCTTCCGCCTGATGCAGTTTCCGATTGGAGTCTTTGGAGTGGCTATTTCCATTGCCACGCTGCCGGTGGTTTCGCGCCATGCCTCCAATAAAGACTTAACTCAGCTTAAAGGCGCTTATCTTTCTGCTCTGGTCATGGCCTTTGCCCTGACCATACCGGCATCCTGCGGGCTGGTAATACTCGCCAAGCCGATAATAAAGTTAATCTTCGAGCACGGGCGTTTCACCGGTTATGATACCCTGCACACGGCGGAGGCATTATCTTTTTACGCTATCGGTCTTTTTGCCTATGCCGCAGTAAAGATCATTGTCCCGGTCTTTTACGCCCTGGACGATACAAAGTACCCGGTTATAGCGAGTTTTATGGCCGTAGTGGTCAATATCCTGGTGATTACTATGACTATAGACAGCTTTCAGCACAAGGCCATCGCCTTCTCCACATCAATCACCATGATCTTGAACTTTGTATTTCTAAGCCTTATCCTGTATCGAAAGGTAGAAGGCTATGACCTGGGCTATCTTTTTAAGTCTCTGGCCAAGGTGCTTATGGCCTCGGCGGCTATGGGCCTGATCGTATATTATGTACACGGGTGGCTTGAAGGCATCTGGGGACATGGCCTCCATGCAGAGTTTTTCTCCCTTTCGATTACTATAGCCTTTGCCGGGTTTTCATATTTCTTTTTACTTTATGCCTTGAGATTAAAGGAATGGCGGGTTTTGGCCGAAAAATTTGTTAAGCGGTCTAGAATGTGACCCGGCCGGGATGTATTTAGGGAAAGAGCTCTTCGCCTGGATGTAAAATCTATCAGATTTTACTTGCATAAGACCCGGTTTTTTTTATAATGGCTTATACACAAGAGGACAATATATGGAAATTGTGATCGAATACTGCGGCAGATGAAATTTTCTCCCCAGGGCCGTCAGGCTGGCGGATAAGATCAAAGAGGCATTTAATACAGAACCTGTCCTCATAAAGGGCGATGGGGGCGTCTTTGATGTACGGGTTGACGGCGAGATTCTATTTTCGAGAAAGGCGCAGGGGGTTTTTCCTGGACCGGATGAGGTAGTAAACAAAATCGGCGAGATTCTGCGTGGTAAAAAGTAACTATCCAGGTTCAAGGTTCCAAGGTTCATGGTTCAAGATTAGAGAGCACTGAAGATTGATATGAGAAGCGCGAAGTAGCCAACCGTGAACCGTGAACCTGACAACCTGAGTAATTACGGTTTTTTTAAGGAGCAATAATGCTAACAGTAGGACCGAATACCCATGTAGTTATAAAATATACGGTGCGCTTTGAGGAAAATGCGGACCCGGAGGATAAACTTAACGTTTACCGGGCCAAGTTACTGATCGGATATGACCGCATTATCCCGGCCATAGAAGAGAAGCTGTTAGGGACTAAAGAGGGAGAGAGCTTTGAAATCGTAATCCCTAAAGGCCAGTATCTGGGCGCCAACCATCCGATTTACGCCCGCATTTCAGTAGAGGAAGTACGTCCTGCCACTCCGGAGGATATCGCCGTGCGCACTGCAAAAAGTTGTAGCGGCGGTTGAAGTACCTGAAATGAACCGCCGGAGGCGGTTCAGATCAAAGCCTTTTCGCTTTCTTTAACAGCGGCCTCTATCTCAGCCTGCAATTCCGCGGGTAACCCGTCTATCTGGACGTTCAGGAATCCCCGGACAATAGTGGAAGTAGCCTCTTCTTCGCTTAGTCCTCTGGCCATGAGATACTCAATCTCTTCCTGAGCGATCTTTCCTACTGCCGCTTCGTGCGACATATCGACGCCGGAGGCCTGACCCTCCAGTTCAGGTATGGCCCGGATGATCCCTTTTTCAGATAGTATCAGTCCCTTGCATTCCAGATGCGCCTTTATGCCGGGCACTTCACCCACCAGAAGGCCACGCGCAATAATTTTTCCGCCAGTGGATATAGCCCGCGAGATAATCTCGGCCCTTGCTTCGGGCGCCTTTAACGTGACTTTGGCCCCGATATCGAGTTCGCTGCCCGGCGGCGCTACCAGTATGGAATTAAAACGGGCTAGAGCCCCCCGGCCGGCCAGAGTGGCCGAGGGATAGGTCTGCAGGGACCTGACCGGCCCGAGCGAGATGTAATTAGAAATAAAGACGCCGTCTTCTTCGACGATGACGCCGGAGCGGGGGCGTACATAGACGTCCTCGCCCCAGTTATGGATCATGGTGAAAGTGAGCTTGGCCCCTTTTTTGATGTAAAATTCAGATACGCCGATATGCAGGCCGGAGACCAGATGAGGAGAGGTAGCGCAGCCGGTGATGATGTGCAGTTCGGAGCCTTCTTCGGCTATGATGATGTTGTGCAGATGCTGGGCGAATTTTTCTTTGCGGATATAGAGACAGGCCTGCACCGGATAAATGACCTTTTCTCCGGGAAGGGCGCGGATAAAGTACCCGTTGTCCAGGTCAAGTTCCGAGGCTGCCGTATATTTGTCTGTATCGACACTTACGGCCTGCCAGCAGTAATCTTTGATTTTTTCAGGGTCCTGGATGGCCTCTTTAATAGGCAACACCTCCAGTCCCTTATAAGTTGACTGACAGTGGACAACAGAACAATCTGATTGAAAAAACGCGCCTGAATGTCCTTGGTTACTCAAGTCGAGACCGGTCTGATGCAGTCTTTTTTGCTCTTCCGGGTCAAGATCAGCATAAGAAACAGGCTCGGCCTGCCTGACAAATTTTTCCAGTTCTATGTCTTCCCCGTAAGCGGCTTTTTTCTTCAGGGCCTTTTTTGCCTTCTCTTCTATCTTCTGCATCTTGCGCATTCCTCATAACCACATTTTTGTATTTCTTCAAACATCTCCCTGGGGTTGCCCTGACAATGAATCTTGCCGTCAAGGAGTATATGCCCCTTGTCTGCCTCCAGGTAATTCAGAATAAAACCAGTATGAGAGATAATAAGGCCGGATTTCTGCCGGTGTCGCTTGAGCTTTTTCTGTAGGAGTTCCTTGATCATCTGGCCGATGACATTTAAGTTTTCGACATCCACACCGGACTCCGGCTCGTCTAAGAGGACGAGATCCGGATCCTGCGTCAGGAGTTGCAGCAGCTCGCTCTTTTTGATCTCTCCGCCGGAAAAACCCAGGTTCACCTCGCGGTCCAGGAAATCGGCAAAATTGTATTGTGTAGCCAATACCTCGCCCCGGCCGCTGCCGTTGCCACAAATAGTCAACATATCCCGCAGACGCACCCCATGTAAGGTAGGCGGCCTCTGGAAAGAGATGCCTATGCCCAGACTGGCCCGTTCATGGGGGGAAAAGGCGGTGACGTCCTGCCCCTTGAAAATTATAGCGCCGTTTATAATCTTGTAGCGGGAAAAACCCATAAGAGTCAAAAGGAGCGTCGTCTTACCGGAACCATTCTTACCGAATAAGATGTGGGTTTCTCCCTGCTCAATTTTGAGGTTTACACCCTTAAGGATTGGCCGGCCTTCGACCTCAACCCATAAATCCTTTAATTCAAGCATAACCCTTCTCCTTATTTTTGCGCGAAAGCAGGATAAAATAACTCTCGCCGCTGGCTATGAGGCGCCGGTCTTTTTCAGTAGTTATCTCCGCCGACGCTATAGCCGCCCGGCTCCTTTTTTCCTTTATCCAACCTCTGGCTATAATGGTTTCACCCGGGGCGAGGGGAGATTTGAAGTCCACCTTAAGGCTTGTGGTTACTCCGGGCCCGATATAGTAGTATACGGCGTGGGCCATAATTTCGTCAAGGATGGTTGAGATTATCCCCCCATGTATAACATTCGCCCAGCCTTCATGCACTCTTTGCAAGGTGAGTGTGCTTGCCGCTCCGCCTCCCGTGTAGTCAACGACTATCTTAAGGCCAATAGGATTTTCCGGTCCACAGGCAAAACAGTATCGGTCATCGCGTAGCTCTTTCACTGCGAGGAGTTATATACACAAATTAGGCGAAAAAAACAAGCGGACCCGGTCAGGGACAGTAAGAAAGAAGGCTATTCAGACAAAGAGGTTGACTTTGTCTACTTGTGATCCTTGTTCGGCCAATTCAACCTGTCGTTGATAGGCCTTAATAAAGTAGGCCGAAACCAGGGAATAATTCCTGCGATTAAAATCAACGCCAGGAGCAGGCGTGCTTTTATTCTCTGAATTAGCGGCAGGTGGGATATATCCCCTTGGGGAGGGATTTAAATTCACCGGCAGGACCGGCGCCCCCACATAAGAACGTAGTGAAATGGGTAGCGATTGATTATCAGCCATCTTCAATCCTATTTATAACTTATATCACAAGATCAAAGAAATGGCAACTGTCCTGAGATCCTTTTAAAGTTATTAAAGGAACTGCCGATAAGAGGATTGAAAGGTGAGCTATACATGACTATAACCAACTACCATATTCAAAATGTAATAAGGGCCTACGGCCAGCAAATTAGTCGTACCCACAATCTGAACAAGGTCCAGCGAACTGAGGAACAGGAACAGTTAGACCGTATCTCTATATCTGCAGAAGCCAAAAAACGGCAGGTCATTAAAGACATAGCGTCTGAAGTGATTGACAAGCTTACCCATAAGCAGAATTGGAGTGGTTTTGAACGTGAAATCCTGAACAAGTTGAGCCAGGAATACGGCCGGCCGCTGGATATCCAGAAAGAGGAGACCGGATCAAATATTATTTTTAAAGTAATTGACGAGAAAGACCGAGAAGTAGTAAAATGCCTCAGTTTTGAAGATTCCGAATACCTGCAAAAAAGGCTTTTCGAACTTACTGAACTGGTAGTGCAAGAAAACATGGCTTGAGGGAGAACCTGAGATGAAGATAACAGACATTAACGCCAAAGAAAATGTAGCTCAATACGTACAAAATAACCAGGCTGCGCAGGAAACCAGGCAGGTTGAAAGAGAAAAGCAACCTGCCGCTGAACAGTCCCAGGCTACAGATAAAGTGGAACTCTCCGCGGCATCACGGGATATCCAAAAAGTACAAGAAGTGCTGAAAAATACCCCGGATGTTCGTGCCGAAAAGGTACAAGAGCTGAAATCAAAGATCGAAAGCGGCCAGTACAGGGTCGATGCCCGGGAAATTGCCAACAAGATGATCTCAAACCTGATCCAGGACCTTGCATAGGTAGCCCCTCCTCCTCCCCGTTAAAAGCCGGAGATTTTTCTCCGGCTTTTAATTTTGTATCATCCAGCATTATAAAATTTAGGTGTTTTAAACCGTCCTACATTCAAAAAAGGCTATTAATCTGGAACTCAGAAAATCAGGAAAAGATAGACCCTCTTTATTTGAGGTTGCGCTTCCCTGAGTTCCTGATTTCCAGATTTGATGTGTTTCTTTGCATTTTTCATCATGCATTTTCAAGACGCTAAATTGTTACAAAAAATCTTATTTCTTCTGCGGCAGGATCGGAGTCTTGGTGCTGTAACGTTCCGGGTCCAATACAATCTGTTTGGCCAGTCTCCTGGCAGAATTGATAACGATCGGCCCCAGCAGATTGACGGTCATTTCTTGAGGCCGGTCTTTAGGTATGGTCACGATAGCCAGCAATTCCAGTTCTTCGACTTTTTCCGCACCGAGGCCCTCCATAAGTGCGGGGCTTATCGGGACATCATAATCCGGCTTTAATATAAGGGGGTTAATAACTACAAAGGCCAGGGCAGGGTCGTCTAACGACTGATACCATAAGAAAGGTGAATTCTCCTTGTGTGGTATCAGGATGTAATCCTTACAGCCTGGAAAACCCAGGACTCCGCCGGGCATATGTATGACATTTCCCCCGGGTACTTCAAGTTCACCGAATCTTGTGGTCTTAAGTTTTATCTTTTGCTCTTCGTCAACCGATTTTAATTTCAAGTTAGTCTCAGTTTTCATTCTTACCGCCTTCTTTTTCTTCTTTCCAGACATCTGAAGCCTGAGTCAGATCAAGTGGCGCTTCCCGCGCCGCATACTGATTCTCAAGTTGAATAATTCTATAGACTTCCTCACGGTGTACCGGCGCATTGGGAGGGGCTTCTATTCCTAATCTGACCTGTTTCCCCTTTACATCCACTACATAGACACGAATATCATCGCCAATAATAATGCTTTCGCCTTTTTTCCTCGTTAAGACCAGCATTCACCCTCCATGGTGAGAAAATCACCCGTTATCGTAAAAAGTCGACAAGACTGAGTTGCATAACCTTTGAGGCCGCAGTCAGGGCCGCCTGATAGGCAACCTCCTTGGTCTGCAGATTCAATATGGCCTCTGCTAAATCTGTATCTTCTATATCGGACAATCTTTCCGTGTTGCTTAATTCCAACTCGGCGTATATATATTTTTTCATATCCAATTTATTATATTTCGCTCCAAAATCGGCTACCTTCTCATTGATATAATCAGCGGCATCGCTTAAGCTGCCGAGACTGTCCTGAATCCCGCTCCCGTCGTTGCCCTCCAGAGCCTCCTTTAAGTCAATAAGATAGGTAAAAAGGTTGGATGTTTCATCATCGTCCATAAAGGCGTCTTTGCCGTTTTTATTGATGGTCGCGCTGTTGTTGCGGCCTACCCGGATGTTTATGTCGTTCTCGTCGCCATTGTAGGTAACCGTACCCGCTACCGAATCATAGGTAAAGGGAGCTATATTTGTCTTCTGTCCGCTAAAGATATACTCCCCGGCTACCTGGGAATTTCCCAGGGCCACCATCTGTTCAATCAGATGCCCGACTTCTATTGCCGCTGAAGCTCGTGTAGCCTCGTTCTGCGTAGCATTAGCCATCTGAACGGCTATCTCCCGGGCCCGGGATATGATCTCATCCGTTTGTCTCAAGGCAATCTCTGCACTGTCTGTCCATAATATGCCATAGGTGACGTTACGCTCGTACTGTTTTGTTTCATCAATTATAGACCGTATTTCCAGGGCGCCGATCAAACTCACCGGATCATCGGAAGGCGTAGTATATTTCCTGCCGGAGGAGATGGTCTCATTTAATGTATGCATATCATCGGCTAATTTATCCAGATTGTTGATTATCGAACCATAGATATTATTCATAGTTATACGCATGGTTGATTACTCCTATTTTGCAGAAAGAAGGGTTTGCATCATCTCATCCGAGGCCTGGATTAACTTGGCCGCAGCCGAGTATGCCTGTTGGTACTGGATTAATTTGGTCATTTCCTCATCCAGAGAGACGCCGGAGACGGAATCACGCAGCTGACCCAACTGATTAACCATGTTCCGGCTAAAATCATAGCCGCTGTTATACCCGCGGGCTGTAATGCCGATTTCTCCCACCAGGGCATTATAATAGTCGTCAAGGGTTGCTGACTGCCCGCCGATGTCCACCTCCTGAATCTGCAAATCGGCCAGGGCCAGGGCATTTTCATTATCACCAAGGCTATAGTCACCTGTTGTTGAATCTATAGTCCCCGCCGCAATGTTATCCGTATTATCGGTGAGAACCGAGTTAAGGGCTATTGACCCGGCATCATAGCCGTCAAAAAAAGTATTAATGCCCAAGGCCGCCAGAACGGAAGAGGTGTCATCTGAGAAGCCAAATCCAACTGCCGTGAGCTCTTCGCCGGTATCAACGCTTATGGTCAGTTTTCCGCCGCTAACCGAGGCGTCAATCCCGGAGATAGCGTCGATTGTAGCGGCAAGGGCATTCAATGTGGTACCCCCCACGTCCGCATCTATCGCAATATTATTGGCTGCCCCCCCGATGACGTCGCCGTTGCTGTCATACAACCATAAATTGAAGGAGCCGTCCTGCACCACGTCGTAGAAAGGCAACTCGGAGTCACTGGTTCCTATTTCCTCAGTGCTATCAGCGGCATAAGCGCCGGTCACTGTGGCAAATGGCGCCAGCCCCATACCCTGACTGTGTTGGCTGTTCACCTCTCTGATAAAAGACTCGGCTAGGTTAGTCACCTTGTCCAATACATCGGGGATAATCTCCTGTTTGACCGCCAACCAGCCTCCTAATTTCCCTCCCTGCACATCACCGCTGCGCATCTCCACCTCTGCCCCGGTGCTGCTGATCCAGTAAACCTGGCCGCCATTCAGTTCCAGGTCCCAGGACTTATCGGTTTCCACCAGGATATGCCCGCTATTGGACATAATGGTATAGGCGCCGCTGCCTATCTCAAAGTAATTAATATCCATAAGCTCCGCCAGTTGCCGCACCAGATAGTCACGCTTATCCCGCAAATCATTGGCTGCACCTACACCCTGGTCGGCCGCTATAATCTGCACATTGAGATCCGCGATCTGTCCGGTAAGGGAATTGATCTCTTCAATCCCCGCGTCGAGATTAATATCCATATCCGTGCTGAGGCGCATCAGGTCGCTGTACAGACCCTGAAAGTGATCGACCAGTAATTCGGCCCGCCCAACCAGCGTAGCCCTTTCGGCCTTACCGGAAGGGTTATTGCCCAAGTCGTGCCAGGCTGCCCAGAATTGTCCTAAAAGTTCACTAAGCCCTCCATCCGTGGTCTCATTAAAAAGCGTTTCTACAACCGCCATGCTCGATTTCTTGGCCTCAAAACCGGTCATAGAGGACACCTGCTGATTCACCTTCGCAGTCATGAACTTGTCATGGTACTGGATTATAGCCTGGCCCTGAACGCCTGTTCCTATCTCTCCTAACCCTATCGTAGTGGAGTTATTCGGCTCCATAACCAATTGCTGGCGGGAGTATCCCGGCGTATTTACATTGGCCACATTATGGCTGGTCACCTCAATGGCCAGCTGCTGGGTAAGAAGGGCCGTCCTGGCTATGCTTAGTACGGCATTTACACCGCTCATGTCTTACACCTCTCTGCTTAACACATTGGCATTACACGAACAACGCGCGTTCTTCCCCTGCGGAGTATAAAAAGGAGCGTTGCGGGGCGGCACCAGAATGGACAGGGAATCTTCTATAACCTCCAGGGTTTCCTCGATGAATCGTTTGTTGTTGCCGTTCCGCTCCCGTATGTCTCCCTTCAAGGCAGTAAGAATGGCCAGATAATTCTTAAGTATCCCGGCCTGCTTTTTATCGGCGACCTCCATCAGTGCGGTTATTGTGGTGTCTTCCGACACATAACCGTGATTTTTGAAAAGCCCGGCCGTAATATCTTTCAGGTTCTCCTCTACTACCTTTATCTTCAATATCTCTGTTTCCTTGGCCTTGCTTACCGCGCAGAGTTCTTCTACAGATAGGCTATGCAGGCACTCATGCTCTTTGTCCAGCAGCCTCAAAAGTTCCTGGTAAAAACCCACCTCTTTTTCCAGGAGTTCAAATATTCCTTTGGGAAGAAGCAAGTTACGATCATTCCTTTTGGTCGCCATCTTTGTTTACCCCACTCGTTTCTTTGTCTTTCAGGCCCCCACGTCCGATTGAACCGGGGATTTCGTTTCTCCTGGTCTTTGCTACCGCCTCTGAAACCTGTTCATAAAGCTGTTTCCCCAGGCCAATCCCCCTATCCTCAGCCATTTTCCTGGCCACTTCCTGGTCAAACATGGAGGTATAAATATCCTCGCTTAACCCCCCATGAAAAAGGGCTGTTTTAGGAACGGCATCACGCATCATCTTTAACAACTGATGGATAAAAAGCGACTCGAACTCAGCACACGCCGCCTTTAACCTGTCATCCCTAGTACGCTTATCGGCCGATTGCCCTATGACCTTGATTTTGCTGCTTTCAGCAGGTATGGAGATATTATCTGCCATGATAATTTCGCTTTCAGCTTTCAGCCTTCAGCTTTTAGCTTTTAGCTATCAGCGGCCGGAAGCTGAACGCTGATAGCTGAGTGCTGACTGCTCGTCCGGAAATTTTCGGTTTCCGGACGAAAACTAAATAATCTCTAAGTCCGCCTGTAATGCCCCGGCCGCCCGCAAGGACTGCAGGATAACGATCAAATCACGCGGCGTGACTCCGATAGCATTAAGGGCCTTGATTACCTCACCAATGCTCGCCCCCTCCTCAAGGAGGAGCAATTTCTCGGCCTCTTCCTTTACGGCGACCTCCGACTCCGGAGTGACTACCGTCTCCCCTTTGGCCAGGGGAAGGGGCTGGGAGACTATCTTCCTTTCCTTGATCTGGATACTAAGATTCCCATGGGCTATGGCTACCCGGGACACCCGCACGTTCTCACCCATAACTACCGTACCGGTCTTTTCATTTAAGACCACCTTGGCGGCAATATCCGGTCTGACCTCAACCATCTCCAGTCGGGCCATAAGCCTGACTACGTCTTCGGATAAAGATTCAGGCACCGTAACCTTCACCGCATCCGCATCTATTGGTTCAGCAACAGCCATCCCCACCTCTTTGTTAATTGCTGCGCTCATTCTGGTTACAGTGGTAAAATCCGGGCGGTAGAGGCCGATCATTATCTCTTTCTGGGAGCCAAGGGCGTATGGAATTTCTCTTTCTACGGTTGCCCCGGCTGCTATCATCCCTGCGGTAGGATGATTCTTCTGGACACCGCCCCCGGCCGCGCCGCCTACGGCAAATCCGCCCACAGATACGGGTCCCTGGGCCAGGGCATAAATATGACCATCGACCCCCTTAAGGGGCGTCAGGAGCAAGGTGCCTCCCTGGAGACTTTTGGCGTCGCCCATTGAGGATACCAGGATATCCAGTTTGCTTCCCGCCTTGGCAAACGGCGGCAACTGGGCAGTAATCATCGCCGTGGCCACATTTTTGACCTTTACCTCTTTGGCTGAGACATGTACGCCCATACGTTCCAGCATATTCACTATAGACTGCACCGTGAACTTGGTCTGGTCGCTGTCACCGCTGCCGTTCAGGCCGACTACCAGTCCATAACCAACCAACTGATTGGTGCGCACCCCCTTGAAAAAGGCAATGTCCTTGATCCGGGCGGCTTGAGCCGAACCGGCAAGATATATAAATGAGAGTAGCGTTATAAGGGCGGCTAGAAGGATCCGTTGCAGGTGGTTCATGGATGACCTCTTATGTAATTTCAAAAGCCTGTACTTTATCGAGGCTCTTAGCTTTTTGCTTTGAGCTTTCAGCTTTGAGCCTTGAGCTTCCTACAGCGGCCATATATAATCCAGTATGCGCGCCAGCCAGCCCGGGCTCTGCTTTTCACTCAGGACACCCCGGCCCGTGTACGTAATGCGGGCATCGGCAACATAAGACGATATAATGGAATTATCCGCGGCAATATCCTCGGGACGAATAACTCCGGTCAATATCATGTATTGTGTCTCGTTATTCACCCGAATCTCCCTGGACCCGCGAATGGCCAGATTCCCATTGGGTAAGACATTGGCCACCCGGCAGGAGATAGAGGCCGTTACCGTCGAATTCCGGCTGGTTGATCCTGACCCATCGAAATCACTGGCGATACCGCCTTCGATCATGCTGTCGGCACTAAATCTGCTGTTCCTGTCCTCTACGGCACCCTCAAAACCAAGCAGAGCCGATATGCCGCCCTTTACGCTGGTGCTTCGGCCGGTTTTAGTAGCGGCCTTCTTGGAGGCATTGGAGGTCTCCACGATATTGACCGTGACAATATCCCCTATGCTTCGGGCCCGGCAGTCACTAAAAATCTTTACCGGCATATTTTGGGCATAGATAGCCCCTTCCAGCCTATGCGGCTCCGGAGAAGGCATATCGGGCGCAATAGAGGACATGAGCGTTTTATCTTCAGGCATCATGCCTGCACAGCCCGCCAGAACCAGACTGAGAATAATAGTAGTCATAAACCGTCTCAAGCTATTCATAGCGCTTTCCATCCCGTACTTAAAGTTCCAACTGAACGGTAGATGCGTCTATGACCCGGGCATAGACCTCCTTCTTACTCTTGCTGTTGCGCACCCGGATCATCTCACCCTCTGCCCCCCCTTCCATGGCCTCTCCCCGGGCCCTGATTAACAGCGTCTCCGTGTCCGCTATTATTGCAATCCGATCTCCTTTTTTTATGATGGGGGCGAGTTCGAGCATGTCCCGCTTAATAATTTCTCCGGCCCGCACCGAGCTGACCAGTCTCTTGCCAACCGCCTCTCTTATATCACTTATGGCTGCATTACTGATCCGTGATATATCCCGGCGCGCCGTACACAAATCGTCTTCCTGTATAACCTCGTGCCTTCGCATGGAATGATCCATACAGACCACCTCCCTATAGATATCAATATGCCCAAAGATGCGTACCTTTCTCACTTCCCGCCCGTTAACCCTGAAGACCACCCTCAAGGCCGTATCCCCCAGGTATGCGCCGTTCGGCGGTGTCACTTCAAAAGTAAACTGGCTGCCCGGCAGCACTATTACCTCACCGGCATGCACACGCGAGATAACCACATCTTCCCTGGGCCAGGGCATGTGCGCATAAACAAAATCTTTGTAAATGGACTCAATGTTTTCCTGCGTAAGGGTATAGGGAGAGCACGCCCCCCCACCTTCTCCGGATAGGGCGGGCGCGGCTTGTAACACGCCCAGCACGATAAGGAAGGAAAGGCCGATTATACCGATTGTTGTTGTTTTCCTCATAACCATTTACTACTGACCCCTAGATTCTATTAACCCGGCATTTAAATACTTGTCATGCCGGACTTGATCCGGCATCCAGTTCCTTCTGGATTTCAATTTCAGGGCTGAAAGCTGATCGCTGACTGCTGAAAGCTGCATTGCCTATCGCTTGAGATTATTCGCCAGTTCAAGCATCTGATCTGCGGTCTGAATAGCCTTGGAATTGACCTCGTAGGCCCGCTGGGTGATGATCATGCTGACCATCTCTTCCACGACATCCACGTTGGATACCTCCAGAAATCCCTGGGCTACGGTCCCGAACCCTTCTATCCCAGGGTTTCCCTGAATGGCCTCGCCTGAGGCCTCGGTCGGCCGCAAAAGATTTCGCCCCACGCTGTACAGGCCGGCCGGATTAGGGAAGCTGTACAAAACAACCTGCACTGAGCCCAGTTCTGTGCCATCCGCACCCGCGGCTACCAGTCGCCCGCCGGAATCGATGGAGATGTTTACCGTCCCGGTGGGCACGGCAAATTCCGGCTGCAGGCGGTCACCGTCTGAGGTTACAACGTAGCCGTCCCTGTCCAGTTTAAAGGCGCCGGCCCTGGTATAAAGTTCCTCCTCATTGCTGAGGATCTTAAAGAACCCCTTACCTTCTATGGCCCAATCCAATTCGTTCTTGGTCTGGTTATAGTCACCCTGCGTAAACAGTTTTTGCACCGCTACCGGCCGGCAGCCCATGCCGATCTGAATACCGGTGGGAACTGTTCCTCCGGTAGCGGTTGTCGCTCCGGCCATGCGCAGGGTCTGATAAAGCAGATCCTGAAAATCCGCCCTGCTCTTCTTAAACCCGGTAGTGTTGACATTCGCCAGGTTATTGGCAATGACATCCAGCTGAAGCTGCTGTGATGCCATACCGGAAGCCGCTGTCCACATGCCTCGTAGCATAAATGCTACCTCCTTTTTAGGATAAGCTGTCGGCAATCAGCCTGCTGACTGCTGATAGCTGTTCTTTCTGTTATGTCAATTTTCCGACATCATTGATCGCGCGTGAGTCAATTTCATCAAGTAGCTGGATTATTTTCTGATAAGACTCATAATTTCGCTGCACCTGAATCATCTGAACCATCTCTTCCATGACGTTGACATTGGACTGTTCCAGATAGCCCTGCCTGACCTGTGTCCCGTCGGCCGGGATCTCATAGGCCTGGGGATCTTTCAGCCGGTACAGTGAATTCCCCAGCTTTTCCAGTACGGATGGATCGTCAAAATTAACTACAGCCAAGCTATCCGCCTCGGCCATGACCCCATCCCCGGCCTGATCCATGGATATGCCCCCCACCTCGTTAATCTCAATAGTTGTCCCATCCAGGGTTATCGGCCCACCCTGTCCCATAACCGGGTAACCCTGCGCGGTAACCAGCACATTGTCGCCATTAAGGGCAAAGTTTCCGGACCTTGTATAGAGGATCCCATCGGGGGTCTCTATCTTGAAAAAGCCGGGGCCGTTTAGGGCCGCGTCCAGTGGATTGCCGGTCCGTTTAACCTCTCCCGGACCGAAATCCGTATAAATCGACTCTGTTTTAGCCTGTTTTACCTCTCCATTATAGGCAGTCAGCAGTAACTCACGGAAAGATATGCGGTCTCTTTTGAAACCGGCCGTAGCGACATTGGCCAGGTTGTTGGCCGTGAGATCCATCTTTTTTTCAAGAAGGAGGCCGCTCTCTACCGTTCCTTCCAGACCCGATTTAAAGATGACTTCCATATACCCTTCCAATATATACTTTTCGATGATTGCACCTTACTCTGTGCAATGCTTATGCCATTATCCGGGAGATTAAATAGTTTCCATCCGGAAACCCAAAAATTCCGGATGAGCGATCAGCACTCAGCTTTCAGCGTTCAGCTAATGTATTGTTTATATTAGTTTTTTGCTGATAGCTAATCGCTGATCGCGGAAAGCGTGAATCCGGAAACGGTGGTTTCCGGATGAGCGCTAACTAGTCTCTCATGGAAATTAGCCGATGCCGCTTGTATTGCCGGGAGGAATTGTCTGCCGGAGCCGTAGGCAAATTTTACCTATTGAGAATTTTCTGCCGTTCGCCCCGGCCAGCGCTCGTTCATGCGATAGACAAAGGCCAGTATCTCGGCGACCAGAACGTAAACGGTTGGCGGGATCTCTTCTTCAAGGTCAAGTTTCGATAATATTTCAACCAGGTCCGGGTCTTCATGGATAGGGATATTGTTCTCTTTGGCCAGGGCTATGATCTTATCGGCAATAACTCCCTGCCCCTTGGCCGTGACCTTTGGGGCGTGGTCTTTGACCGGTTCATACTTCAGCGAGACGGCCTTTTTGATCTTTTTCTTCCAGTTATCCATAAATTGCCCTTTATAGCCACGAGCGTTGGCCGCATCTATAAAGAATGGCGGGCTGCTACTATTTGAACTTTGTCATTTGTAATTGATTTGAAATTTGAGCTTTGGTAACAATTTAGTGTCTTGAAAACGCATGATAAAAAGTGCAAAGAAACATATCAAATCTGGAACTCAGGAAATCAGGAAAAGATAGACCCTCTTTATTTGGGTTTGCACTTCCCTGATTTCCTGAGTTCCAGATTAATAGCCTTTTCTGAGTGTAGGACTGTTTCAAACACCTAACGTGTTACAGCGCTTTGAACTTTAACGTGATCTTGTAACTACGCAACATAGCCACGATAACGGCTTTCAACTCTGGCTATGTATTCCCGCGTCTCTTTAGGCAGGGCCTCCGGCCTTTTTTCCAGGTTACCCATCCCCCAGTTGTAGGCGGCCAGGGCCAGCTTTACATCCCCCTGGTAACGGTCCATCAACTGGCGCAGATAGCGCGTCCCGGCCATGACGTTCTGTGCCGGATCAAAGGGATCGGTTACGCCTAATTCGGCCGCGGTTGCCGGCATAAGCTGCATGAGACCCCGGGCGCCGGCCGGTGATACGGCCTGCGGATCGCCGTTACTTTCCACCGCAATAACCGATTTGATGAGCGCGGGTTCTACCCCGTATTTTCGGGACGCCTCGCTCACGATATGTTCAATATCCTGTCCGCCCTGTAAATTATTTGACACTCCGGCGTCAAGCTCCCCTCCCTTCGGACGGTATTCCGCTCTATTGGCCTGAGGGGACAGGTCGGGGAAATTCAAAGGGAAAAGTGATGAGGGCAGGCTGCCGTTTTCTTCGGATACATTTTCAGAAAGGATGGCCTGCAAGGCCCGGCTTAGGGCCTGAATAATCACTATATCCAGGGGTTGTTCCCTGGTCTGACCGGCTATAGAGGCGCGGAATATGCTGCCAAAATCAGGATGGGGTGCAGACCCGGAAGGCGCAGAGGGAGCCGAAGCAGGAAGGCCACTTGGAATACGCGGGTCGATTTTGCCTATCATACTTAAAATGAAATAGCAATTTCCATACCAGCATACCTACCCTTCCTTGATTTCATTGCCCAACCATTCCAGATAATCCTTACTGCCCTCAGCTACTGGCACGGCTAAAATCTCGGGCACTTCATACGGGTGGACCTCTCGAATAGACCTTTCGAGTTCCGGATAAAGGTCTTTTCTGCTTTTGATTACACACATCCACTCTTCGGCGGTTTCAATAACACCTTTCCAATGATAAGTACTAATTATCGGACCGATTATTTGGACACAGCCGGCCAACCTTTTCTCAACAACAACCCGCGCTACCTTCTGGGCATCATCCTTTTTCTCCGTGGTTGTAATCACCTGGATGTAATCGGTCATTTCTTGCCCCTCCTCCTAAAATCTCCGCATTGTCAAACCATTAACCACAATATCTCCCCTTACAAATCCAGAAGGCTTTTTGCCTCTTTAATGGTGACACTTTTCACGGTATCTATATAATTGTAAATCATAAAAATAACATATTATACAGAGGTAATTTGTTGTAAAAAATCTGTCAAGAGATTATATGTTATTTTATAATAAGTTAAGTGGGATAGGATATGTTAGGGGACCATGGGCTGGATAGCCAGGCATAAATTGTTATTGCATAGAGCCCTAAAAGAACCCCTTGGGTTGTGGAGCTATTAAGAAACTATAGAATAACTTGTTCGCGATGCCCGAAAAGGGGGCCCATGACGGAAAAGAGAATATCTCGGCGAAGGAAGGTCGGGTTGCCTCCTGGCACCCTGGTTCACCTTGGCAAGAAGCAGGTGGAAGAATCATCGATTGTCCTGATCGGGTACGATGGGAGCCACCTGACTGAACGAAAGGTCGAAACTCTCGATGAGTATCGTCTCGCTGCGGCCAGCTCAACGGTAAGCTGGATAAACATGGCCGGCCTTCACGATGTCCAACAACTCCAGCAGTTCGGAGACGTCTTTGGCATCCACCCGTTGACTCTCGAAGACATCCTGAACACCGGACAGCGTCCGCGTATGGAAGACTATGGCGACTATATCTACGTGGTTTTAAAGATGCTGCACCGCGACAGTGACAACCAACAGATCGTGTCGCAGCAGATCAGCCTGATCCTGGGACGTGACTTCGTGCTCTCTTTCGAGGAAGTCGAGGGCGACGTGTTCGATCCGGTCCGCGATCGACTCCGCTCGGCAAAGGGCCGTGTCCGCACACTCGGCGCCGACTACCTGGTGTACTGTCTCCTCGACGAGATCGTTGACAACTACTTCGTCATCCTGGAGGACGTCGGCGAAGGAATTGAGTTTCTCCAGGAGCGGGTGGTGGGACATCCGACACCTGAGGTCCTCAGCGCCATTCACCGTTCAAAACGCGACATGATCTTGTTGCGGAAGTCGCTGTGGCCTGTGCGTGAATTGGTCGGCGGTCTTCAGAAGTCCGAGTCGCCCCTGATCGCCAAGTCCACCGGCGTATTTCTCCGGGACCTCTACGAGCACTCGATCCAGGTGCTCGATATCATCGAAACGTTGCGGGATACGCTTTCCAGTTCCCTCGATATCTACCTCTCAAGCATGAGCAACCGCATGAATGAAGTCATGCGCGTCCTGACCGTCATCGCCACCCTGTTCATCCCGTTGACGTTCATCGTCGGGATTTACGGGATGAATTTCGAGCATATGCCGGAACTGAAATGGCGTTTCGGCTACGCTGGCGTGTGGACGGTGATAGTGCTGACGGTAGTCGGCATGATTATGTATTTCAGGCGGCGGAAGTGGTTCTGAGCGTGACTCCACAAGCCTCCGCCATGAATCCGATGGGGACATCCTATATTGCCCCCTGTCAAGAGATTATTTGTCATTTATAATGATTTGGTAGGATATGATATTTTAGGGAACCATGGGCTTGATAGACAACACATGGGGAAAGCTATGCAGCCAATTCAGAAAGCCATTACAGGAAAAGAAGAACAAGGTGATTTATCCACGCCATATCAGTCGTTTGTTCAGTTCTATTGCGCCTTCAACTCTGGCGACATCAAAATGGGAGAATATGGTGAATATGGGGACGTGAATATGGGGACGTTGTTGAAAACTATCACTTATTTTTGATGCCGTCCCTCATATCCCGCCCGTAAAATCCACCGTCCCAAATCACAGCAAGAAACTGATATAAGTTGATACTTTTCACCTGATTAAACTTATTTTTTAGTGTTGCCGATCATTGTATTAAGGGTATTAAACGTTTTAAGTTCTTATAACAAAAGCTGGATTTATGATTCGTCGTAAAAATTAATCAGGTGGGAAATGGCCTTTGTAACCTTAAGGTGGGTTTCTAAGAGATGGTCGATCCCGAGGCGAGTTATTATCATTTTTCTGTTGAGACTCTGCCTGGGCGGCCTGTTCATATATGCAAGCCTCTCCAAGATTCAGGACGCCACCCGATTTAAAGAAATAATTGTAAATTATGAGGTACTACCTTATTGGTTGATAAATATGACGGCGGTGATATTACCCTGGATCGAGTTCTGGACAGGAATCTTCATTTTGGCCGGCATCTTCGTGAGGGCCTGTATAATCATGCAGAGCGGTTTGCTGGTATTATTTATTCTGGTTACCGGCCTTAACATTGCCCGGGGCCTGGAATTTTATTGTGGCTGTTTTGCTGAAGACAGCATACTCACCAGCACAAGCCATTGGCACATTATATTTAATACGTTTTGGCTGTTAATGGTCATAACCCTTTACCTCCTGGAAAGAAGGAGGTTTAGCCATCGTTATTTTGGCACTAAGCTTCTGGCGTAATCTTAGGAAACAACGGTCATGTAAATATGCCTTTCTTGTTTTATTAGACGAAATACTCTAACCCTGTTAACATCCAAATCATTATTCACCATATGTCCTCCTGTTAAGTTTATAGAGTTTTGGGCAAAGTTCTTTTTCTTCTTAACAGGAGGACATCTTTTTATGCATCATAGTACAGAGGAGGAACGGTTTTACTGCATTGGCCGTGTCGGTGGAGGCATAATGACCGTGAGGTTTACGTACCGGGGTAATGTTATCCGCATTTATGGGACTGGATATTGGAGAAAAGGGAGGCAGATATATGAAGAGCAAAATAAAGCACACGAATGAACCGATGGGTGAGTTAAGAGTTGTTAAGGATTTTCTTCCGCCGCCGGACCAGTTGGTCTTGAAAGAGGAAAACGTGAAGGTAACGATTGCCCTGAAAAAATCGAGCATTGATTTTTTTAAAAAAGAAGTAAAGAAACAGCACACCTCGTATCAAAAGATGATCAGACAGGTTATAGATTGGTATGCTTCACACTATAAAAATCAAAAAAGCGCCTAACAATTGAAGCTCCCCACAGCAAGCAGCGGGGAATGCGCTCGCTATGCATGTTCACCCGTGCGGATGGCGTTCCGCCACCGCAGCCGATGGGGACGGTGTTAGTTCTTCCCTTAAACATGGTTTCTTAATTGGAGTTCTATAGGGTGAGGATACAGATAGTATTGTTCTCTCAGGTAAGGAAGATCACATCTGCGTACATAATGATTCAGAAGCGTAGTAGGGACAATCAGAGGAACACGCCCCTGGCGATAAGAATCGACGGCCTCCAGCAGCTCTTTTCTTTCCTCCGGGGAAAGCTGATTTTTGAGACACCCCACAATATGCTGCAGGATGCCGACATTTTTCCTCGGCGTCACTTTCAAGCGCAGGGCCTCCATTAAAAGGTTCTGGTATTGCGCATACAGTTCCCTGACCGGTTTCTTTTGGTCCCTGGCTGCCAATTTTTTCATCGTACCGGAGCGCTTTGGACTGTGGGCAAGGATAAGCAGCTCGTGCCTGTTATGGAAATCTGCCAGATTATCCCGGCTCATCTTTTGTGCCCCCATCTCGCGCCACCTTTTACAGACAAAGATACGCTCTATGAAATTTTCCCGAATGGCAGGATCATGGAGCCGGTCTTCGTCTTCCACCGGACAGAGGGGGAAATGGTCCATGAATGCCCGGGCAAATATGCCCATCCCGTTTTTTGCGCACCCCCCTTCTTCATTAAAGACCTTGATTCCCCTCACGCCGCAACTGGGCGATCTGGCCTTAAAGACAAAACCCCACAGGTCTTCCTTCGCCAGTTCAACCACACGCTTCCGCACCCAGCGGGCCATGCGCTTCGTATGATCCTCACCGGTATGCACCGTCGTCAGACGGGGGGAATCGGGTTCTCCTGCCAGGCGCATGGGCTCCCGTGGGATACCTAAACCGCATTCCGCCTCCGGGCATACCGGCCTATATTCCACGTACTTTCCCAAGGTATCGGTGATAAACCGGTCCCATTTGTGCCCTCCGTCAAAACGGACCTTACTACCCAGCAGACAGGCACTGATGCCCAATCTTATGGTTTTTTTCACCTGAAAATCCCCCTGTATCCCCCTTTTCCAAAGTGGGATTTAACGGATGCCCCCTTTACTAAAAAAAGGGGGGATTATTTTTATTGTCCTTTGTCCGCCGCAGGCGGATGCGTGTTTCATACTATCTCTAAATTGTGATATAAGAAATGCGCGTGGTTATCTGACTATATCAAGCGTGAGGCCCCCCGGCAAGGGGAAAACCCTATACGCATGTCCTTGAGATGTTTGTATAATCGGAGAATAATGTGATATGATTACAAATTAGGGGAGGAAAGAGGGCTTCCCCACTGACGTTGAACTCCGTCATACGATGCCGTTTCCACAAGTTAAACATTGACGTCAAAATTGATGAAATGGCTGCAAAGTTTTAAGGTATGGGAGGTAGTTGTTTATGCAGAAGATCAGGATAGCCATTTCGGGGCTTGGTAACTGTGCGAGTTCATTGATCCAGGGTATTGCCTATTATAGAAATAAAGAGAGTAAAAAAACTATCGGATTGATGCACCGGGACATCGAAGGATACAGGCCCTCTGATATTGAGGTGGTAGCGGCCTTTGACATTGATAAAAGGAAGGTCGGGAAAGATGTATCCGACGCTATCTTTGAACTCCCAAACTGCACGACCGTATTTTGTAGAAATATCCCCGAAACAAACGTCCGGGTAAGAATGGGGAAGATACTCGATGGGTTTTCAGAGCACATGAAGAATTACGATGACAAATATACATTCGTCCTTAGCGACGAAAAAGAGGCGTCGAAAGAAGATATAATTAAGGTATTGAAGGAATCAAGGGCAGAGATCCTGCTAAATTACCTCCCGGTAGGCTCTGAACAGGCGGTAAGGTTCTATACTGAATGCGCCCTTGAGGCAGGGATAGCCCTTATTAACTGTATGCCGGTTTTCATAGCCAGTGATTCGAAATGGGCGGATAGATTTAAAGAGAAAGGCATACCTCTGATCGGTGATGATATAAAATCCCAGATCGGCGCCACCATCATACATAGGACGCTGGCTGATTTGTTTAAAAAAAGGGGGGTAAAGCTCGAAAGGACCTATCAGTTGAATACCGGCGGCAACACCGATTTCCTCAATATGCTCAACAGAAGCAGGCTTATTTCAAAAAAGGTATCGAAGACAGAGGCCGTCCAGTCAGTCCTGGCCGAAAGGCTTGAGCCTGAAAATATACACATCGGCCCCAGCGATTATGTGGCCTGGCAGAAAGACAATAAGGTCTGTTTTATCCGGATGGAGGGCAGGCTTTTCGGCGACGTCCCCCTGAACCTCGAACTGCGGCTTTCGGTTGAGGATTCCCCGAACTCCGCAGGGGTGGCCATTGATGCCATCCGATGCTGCAAGCTGGCTCTCAACCGGGGCCAGGGAGGTGTTCTTTATTCTCCTTCGGCATACTTTATGAAACATCCTCCCAGACAGTTCACCGATGACGAGGCCTACCGGATGACCGAAGAATTCATCGCCGGGGCACGAGAAAATTAACCACGGGGGTTTCGGCTTCTTAAGCAGCTATGTTATACTATAAACAAAAATACCGGATAAATCCCGCAGGACACCATTTAGAAGAAAACAGTAAGGGCATGAAAACGGAGGATTGCCATGGATAAAAGCCAACACGGTAGAAGAAGAGACAAGCTGGTCCAGGAAAAAAGGCACGATACTTACAAAGAATGGGGCAAGTGGCCGGAACCGACGGTATGTACTGAATGTGGTTCCCTTTTTCAGGACGGGCGTTGGTCATGGGAAAAACCGCCGAAGGAAGCCAATAGGGTGGTCTGCCCTGCCTGTCAGCGTATCGCTGATGACTATCCGGCAGGGTATGTGGAGATCAAGGGTGATTTTTTCAAACAACACCGTGAAGAGCTGCTGAACCTCATCCATAATGAAGAGGAGTTGGAGAAGGGAGAACACCCCATGGAAAGGATCATGTCCATTGTTGATGGAGACGACCACACCCTGATTACGACAACCGGGGTGCATATGGCCCGCCGCATCGGGGAGGCGCTATCCCGGGCCTATCAGGGCGAATTTTCCTTCCAGTACGGCGATGCCGAAAAGACTATAAGGGTTTATTGGAGCCGGTAATTATGCGCATTATGTGTCTGGACATAGGTACGAAGACCATCGGCATCGCCGTAAGCGATGAACTGGGCATTACCGCTCAACCGCTAAAGACCTTATCCAGGAAGACCGAAGAGGAAGATATAGATGCCCTGAAAAGGCTTATCAGCGAGTTAAACGTCACGGAAGTGGTCGTAGGGCTCCCCAAAAAAACGGATGGGAGCCTCGGACCGGCGGCGGTTTTTGTCCTGGAATTTACAGAAAAGCTGAAATCGGCTATTCCGCAGCCTATCCACACCTGGGATGAGCGTTTTTCCACAGTGGCGGTTACAAGGACATTACTTGCGGGTGACGCCAGCCGTGCCAAGCGCAAAAAAGTGGTTAACCACCTGGCCGCAGCCTATATCCTCCAGGGTTTCTTGGACAGCAGATGATACGGATACCTGATAGTATTAGGAAATATGTTAGGTGGCGGACGCTGGTGGGTGTATATGTTGCGCTCTTTCTCGCCTATCAGGTTTTCACGTTTTTCTATATCCCGCCGGAAAGACATGCGAAGTCAAAGGTTATCTATATCCGGCCAAAGACCAAATTTCTGACTATTTCCCGTCAATTGGAAAAGGAAGGCATTATCAGAAGCAGTTTTAAATTTGCCATATTGGCAAAACTCACCGGGTCAGTCAACCAGGTAAGGGCCGGAGAATATGAGCTAAGCCCATCTATGCTCCCCCGGGAAGTGCTCAGTAAGTTGGTTAATGGCTGGGTTATTCAGCACATGGTCACTATCCCCGAAGGCTACAACATCTATCAGATTGCCGACACACTCGCTAAAGAAGGACTGGTAAAAAAACAAGAATTCCTGGCCATGGCCTTTGACCAGGATATTATATCATCCCTTGGACTCGAGGGGTCAAGTCTTGAGGGTTATCTCTTCCCGGATACTTATGAATTTTGGAGGGACATGCAGGCGGAAGATGTCCTTCGTAAGATGACAAACCGGTTTAAGAAGATATACTCACAAAACTATGCAGAAGAGGCTGAAAGGCGAGGTCTGTCCATGCGTGAGGTTGTAACGCTGGCCTCCATTATCGAGAAGGAAACCGGGGTGCCAGGCGAGAGGAGACTTATTTCGGCCGTCTTCCATAACCGTTTGCGTCGCGGCATGCCCTTGCAGGCAGATCCGACGGTTATTTATGGGATACGCGATTTTAACGGCAACCTCACCAGAAAGGATCTACGGACACCAACCCCTTATAATACATACATAATCAAGGGATTACCGCCAGGCCCCATAGCCTGCCCGGGAGAAGCGGCAATTAACGCGGCAATTAATCCTGTAAAAAAAAGGGTTTTGTATTTTGTGTCCAAAAACGATGGCTCGCATCATTTCTCGATCACCCTTGAAGCCCACCAACGGGCCGTCGCCATATACCAAAAAAAGCCGGTCTTAGACGTTCCGGCCTCTACCACTACTGATTAGTTACTATCCGGGAACCCAAGATTTCCGGCCTACGGTCGGCCTAAGGCCGGATAAAGCAATCAGCTATCAGCGTTCAGCTTAATGTGTTGTTTGTCTTAGATTTTTTACTGACGGCTGAAAGCGTGAATTCTAACCGTAATTTCCGGATGAAAACTATTTAGTTTTTATTAAGAAACGTCGGGCTTCATAAAAATAAAGAGTGAGCCCGGAATCTTTTAGCTTGACAAGCTCAAGCCATTTTATATAGAATTTGCGAAGTGTGTGACTCCGTAACTACCCGGTCTTGACAGGTAAGACGCCTGCCTAACTATTTTTAAGGTGATGGTATTCGGGTAATCCGGCCGGGTAAATCAGGCGTCTAAGTAGATAAAGTAATCAGCGTTCAGCTATCAGCAGTCAGCTTAAGGCTGACGGCCGGTAGCCCCTTTTATTTCGTCGGTTGTTGAATTTAACAAGAAAGGAGGTGAAAAAGATGAAAAAACTAGCAATTATTATGGCTGTAATCGCCTCTTTTTGTCTGGTAGCGGTAGCCTTTGCCGCAGAGCCGGACACGGTCACTATCAGCAGCAAGGCCTATGCCAAGCATACCAAGGGCCTGGTAAAATTCACCCACAAGAAACACGCCGTTGATTACAAGATCGGCTGTACTGATTGCCATCATGTCTATAAAGATGGCAAGAATACCTGGAAGAAGGGTGATGCGGTAAAAAAATGTGATAGCTGCCATAGTGTAGCCAAACCCATGGCCCAACTCTCCCCACAGGAGAAGCAGCAAATGGCCTCACCGGAATTGGCATTTCATAAGAACTGTAAGGAGTGCCACATGAAGGCCAAAAAAGAAGGCAAAAAAGCGCCGGTGGCCTGCGGAGAGTGTCACGGTAAGTAAATAAAACGATTTTAAGGACATGAGAGCGGGGATTGAGGGGTTTTGCCTCCCAATCCCCGTTTTATTTGACGGCTTCGTAAAAAGTCAATTTCTCACGCGAAGGCGCGAAGACCGCGAAGGAAAAAAGAAAATCTGGAAGTCAGTGATAAAAGCCTTTTTTCATGAGTTCCTGAGTTCCAAATTTTATTCTTTTTGCGTCCTTGGCGGCTTTGCGTGATATTTGAGACTTTGCCATTCTCCTGCAAGCAAAAAAGTAGTGTTTTTCCGGTCCCCTTCTGCTATAAAATCCAGACAGAAAGAGCTGAAAGCCAGGGTTTCTATTCTGACTTCTGTATTCCGGACAAATATGATTTCACCGGCTACATTATCTAAGATCGAAAACATCATCGGTAAAAAAAACCTCCTTACCTCTCAGGAGGACCGGATTTGCTATGCCTATGATGCTACTAATCTCTTCTATCTGCCGGATGCTGTGGCCGTCCCTGGAACAGCAGAAGAGATAGACGCTATTATACAACTCGCCAACCGGGAAAAATTTCCGGTCACGCCCCGCGGGGCCGGAACCGGCATGACCGGGGGCGCTCTGGCGATAAATGGTGGACTGGTCCTGGCGCTCACCCGCCTTAACCGTATCCTGGAAATTGATACGGAAAATCTGACAGCGGTAGTAGAACCAGGGGTAATAACCGGTGACTTGCAAAGGGAGATAGAAAAGGTCGGCCTTTTTTACCCCCCTGATCCATCCAGCCTCAAGTTTTCTACTATAGGCGGAAATGTGGCTGAATGTGCCGGCGGCGCCCGGGCCGTTAAGTACGGTGTCACTAAAGATTATGTAACCGGCCTGGAAGTAGCGCTGCCCACCGGCGGAATTATCAGGACGGGTGTGCGCACCCGAAAAGGTGTGGTGGGGTATGACTTAACCAAGCTCTTTGTAGGCTCTGAGGGGACACTGGGAATCATTACCAGGATTATTCTGAAGTTACTTCCCCTGCCGGAAGCCCGGAAGACCCTGTTAGCTGTATTTGACAGACTGGATACGGCTATGCAGACCGTATCCGGTATTATCAGCGCCAGAATTATACCGGCGGCCCTGGAATTCATGGACCAGACCGCTATCTCCTGTGTAGAAGACTGCCTGCGTCTGGGGCTACCCAGGGAAGCCGGGGCCCTGCTTTTAATAGAAGTGGACGGCCGTAAAGAAGCGGTAGAAGCGGAGGCAGACACAATCTGCCAACTATGTAAAAAAATGGGGGCCCGCGATATCCGGACAGCCGGAGACGAAAGCGAAGCGGCTCTCCTATGGCAGGCCCGCCGGGCCGTCTCTCCGGCCCTGTTTAAACTTAAACCCCATAAAATAAGCGAAGATATTGTCGTCCCGCGCAGCCGCATAGCAGAGATGGTTTCCCGCGCTAAGGCCATAGGTACGGAAAACGACTTAATCGTCCTCTGTTTTGGCCATGCCGGAGATGGTAATATCCATATAAATATTATGATCGACCGGGAAGACAGGGTTGAGTTGCAGAGGGCCCAAAAAGCTAAGGAACAGATATTCCGCACCGCCTTAGAATTGGGAGGGACATTATCGGGTGAGCACGGCATC
This sequence comes from Thermodesulfobacteriota bacterium, assembly GCA_031082315.1. Taxonomy (NCBI): domain Bacteria; kingdom Pseudomonadati; phylum Thermodesulfobacteriota; species Thermodesulfobacteriota bacterium. The sequence continues at coordinate 67,895 of JAVHLC010000005.1, read as the reverse complement.
GGTATAACGAAATCACCCTTTCTGGGGCTTGAACTCAGCCCCCTGGCTGTCGAGACCATGAAGAAGATAAAGGCAGCGCTCGATCCTAACAATATTTTAAATCCTGGAAAGGTATTCCCATATTGAGCCGGGAAAATCATAGATCCGCCGGGGCGGGCTTGTCAGCGACAAGGCCTTCAAATCACCTGGAGCGGACTATACTTATTATAGCCGTAGCCGCCTTTTTCCCTACTGTCCTCTTCCTCCGCTACTTACATGATACCGGGATTACGCTATCAATAACAAAGGTATTCCCGCCCCTGCATCTCGTTGCTGAATTTTTAGGTGTATTTGTCTCTGTATCTCTGTTTCTGCTGGCCTGGCATACCTATCCCGACCGGCGGGACACGTTCATATTATCTCTGGGAAATGCCTTTCTGCTGGTCGGCCTTTTGAGCCTGCTCCATATCATGCACTACCAGGAAAGTCTTACCCTTATCAAAAACAACGGGTCACTAAACAATCCCCTTTGTTTTTATGCTACGGGTCAACTTTTGCTGCCGTTAGGTCTTCTGTTCAGTATATTTGCCGTGGGCAGGACATTTTCGACACGCAGACGTCTTCACTATTTATTAGGAGTTCTCGTTCTCCTCACTCTGATAATAGGCGCCGGCTCGTACCTGAAATCCCACCAATCTGCCCTCTCGCCAATAAATGCGGCCCGCCTTATCAACCGGGATTTCTTGACTGTACCCCTTTACGCCGTGGCTATGTACCTCTGCTATAAGAAAGAACTGTTTACCGAATCCAAATCCAATGCCTTATTCCTGGGCGCCCTGGCCCTGCTGGCATACAGCGAGGCATTGAGCAGCGGATTATGCTTCCAGTGTGAAGACTGCCCGCTAATAAATCACAATCCCTTTTCTCATTTCTTCATAATTGCGGCTTATGGCATTATCTATTGGGTAGTCTTTGTCTCATCTATTCGCTATCCGTATAAGACACTTTATGCGGTTATAGAAGACCTCTCCGAAAAATATCAGGAACTTTCCGCCGCCCTGGAGATGTTAAAACAATCGGAAGAACGGTACCGCTTGCTGGTTGAAAACTCGAACGACTTGATATACACTCTCGACTCATACAGTCGCATTACCTTTGTAAACCGGAACATAAGTGTCTTGACCGGTTATACGCCTGCCGAGTTACGTGGTAAAAGTGTTTTTGACATCCTTACTCCGGAGTCGCAAAAAAAGGCCATAGCGCAGATCAGGACGCTGGTGAAGACCAGCCGTGCCCTGGTTGAAGACCTGCAAATACTGGCTAAGAATGGGGGGGGGAAAACCATTATGGTCAATATCCAGCCCATACATGACACCGAAGGCAAGATAATCGGATTTCAGGGTATAGCCAGAGACATTTCCGAACGCAGGCAACAACGGGAACAGATGATCCACTCCGAAAAACTGGCTACGGTGGGGCTTATTGCCTCGGGTATTGCCCATGAAATCGGTACGCCCTTGAATATTATCTCCGGTAATGCCGAGTTTCTCTTGGCCGACCTTCCTGAGCAGCATCCCATGCGGGAAGAGTTGGAGACCATAATCGATCAGTGCCAGAGGATATCCGACCAGGTTAAGAATCTCCTGGATTTTGCCCGTCCTTCGTCCTTAGAGTTTGCCCCGTTAAATATAAACGAGATCATTCATGACAACCTCCGCCTTTTAAAACATATGATTAAACCGGGTCATAACATACAACTGAATTTAACCCCGGCCCTGCCGCCCTTAATGGGTGATAAATACAGGCTGCGACAACTATTCACCAATCTCCTTTTGAATGCCTTTCAGGCCATGCCCACGGGTGGGTCTTTGCAAATAAACACCACTCTATTATCAGCATCCACCGCTTTCAGGATAGAGACGCCGTGTATCTGTATACAGATAAAGGATTCCGGTCACGGCATTGAAAAAGAAAATCTAAAATCCATATTTGACCCCTTTTTTACTACCAAGGCCATGGGCCAGGGAACCGGTCTGGGACTGGCCGTTTGCCTGAGGATAGTCAAAGATCACGCGGGTAGCATCGAGGTAGAAAGCGAGGTTAATAGGGGCGCTACATTTACAATCCATCTTCCACTGAGTGCACCTCTGAAGGGCAGCGGAACAGAGGAGACCATTAGCCATGCCTGATATCCCTTATTCCATACTCATCGTTGATGATGACGTGCAAATGACCATTATGCTCAGGAAGGTATTGGAAAAAGAAGGTTATGACGTGGAAACCGCCCTTGACGGGCAGGACGCCCTGGCTAACTCCGCTGTGGGAGATATCGACCTGGTAATCACTGATATCCGCATGCCAGGGATGGATGGTCTGGAATTCCTGAAAAGGATAAAGGAAAATCATCAGGATGTCCCGGTTATACTGATGACCGCCTTTGGTTCTATCGAGGCCGCAGTGGAGTCCATGAAGAAGGGGGCCTACCACTATATAGCCAAGCCGTTTAAAACACAGCAGTTCCTGTCTGTGGTAGAAGCCGCCCTCCGGGAGCGAAGGCTCCAGCTTGAAGTAGCCGGTTTGCGCCAGGAGATAACGAAAGAGTTTTGTTTCTCAAACATTATCGGGAAAAGCCCGGTCATGCAGGAGTTATTTTCCCTGATCCGCCGCGTGGCCAGGGCCAAAAGCACCGTCATAATCTACGGGAAGAGCGGCACCGGCAAGGAACTCGTAGCCAGGGCCCTGCATTATAACAGTCCCCGTGCGGATAAACCATTTGTCGCCTTCAATTGTGCGGCCATACCCGAGACCCTTCTGGAAACAGAGCTTTTTGGTCACGCCAGGGGGGCCTTTACCGATGCCAGGCATGCCAAAATGGGCCTTTTTGTCGAAGCAGATGGCGGGACCTTGTTCCTGGATGAAATTGGCGATATGCCTGTTTCCATTCAGGGCAAGTTGCTCAGGGCTATCCAGGAGAGGGAAATCCGGCCGGTAGGCGCAACGAAAGATATTAAAATCGACGTAAGACTTGTCGCGGCTACACACCATGATCTCCAACAACTACTTAAAGAAGGGAAGATACGAGGAGACCTCTATTTCCGGTTAAACGTAATCCCCATAAGCCTCCCGGAATTAAAGGACCGTAAAGAAGACATCCCCCTGCTGGTGAGACACTTTCTTAAGAAACATGCCGCAGAGAACAACCAAAAGCCGCTTGGTGTCTCAAGAGAAGCGATGCGCATTCTTATGGAATATGCCTGGCCGGGAAACGTTCGGGAGTTGGAAAATGTCCTGGAACGGGCGGCCATCCTCACCGAAGGCCCCGTGATCCAGCCCGAAAACCTGCCCGAGGGTCTTCGCTCGGTCCCCTATGCATCTGACGAAGAAATCCCTATACCTTCCAGCTTAGAAAATCTGGAGAAAAAACATATCCAGGATATACTCAACTTAACCCGCGGAAACCAATCGGAGGCTGCGAAGATCCTGGGCATCGATCGCCGCACCCTTTATCGCAAGATAAAGGCCTACAATCTGCAGATAACCTAATTTTGATAAATTCGTAAAAAAGCCTTTTCACCGCTGAGCACACAGAGTCCGCAGAGAAAAACTGTAAACTATTCAATATGTTATCTCAGCGTTCTCGGCGATCTCTGCGGTAAATTTGATTTTTTACGAGACCATCAATTTTTATATCGGGACAAGTTGTCCCATCCGGGTGACAATTTGTCCTGTTCCGCCTATATCATACAATAAGCGCATTATCTAACCAATAAGCTCCTCCCCCTGTGACATTTTGTCCCATCGGCCTTTTCCCTCACCACCCCCACCTACTACCGGAACTTGCGGATACCCAGGCAATTGGCCTCCTTTTGAACGAGTACTCATTCTGGCATCAAATTTGATACTCTATAAAAAAGATATTAACCACAGAGAGCGCAGAGAAAAGAAAAGATGTTTAAAAAACAAAATAAAGACGGCATACTTGTACATTTTTCGATTCTCTGTGTCCTCTGTGGCTAAGTTCTGACAGTACAATAAGAGGAGGAGAAAATGCCCAACCAGTCTAAGCCCCAAAAAGATAAGATATCGAAAAGCAAAACACTTATGCTCTGCTTCTATAAAGTTGATCAGACAGGTGACCAGATCGACAACATCGGACTATCCGACCATGTCATAAAGATGAAAAAGGTTTACCGCTACCGCGACATACCCAGGCACATAGAAATGGAAGAAGAAAAACTCAAGAAGACGGAATGGTGCGAGACCTTCAAGGCCAGGATAGCGCCCCAGGTTTGTATGCTCCGGCGGGAATATGACACGGCCGGATATTGTAACAAGTGCAAGGGGCCGAAAAAATCAAATACTCCCCATCCGTAAACTACCGTTTCCGGCCTACGGTCGGCCTAAGGCCGGATTCAGGCTTTCAGCTATCAGCTTTGAAGCTCCCCGCAGCAAGCTGCGGGGAATCTCCGTATGCAAGGTAAAATGCATCGTATTCGCTCGCTAACCCTGCGGCAAGCAGCGGGGAATGCGCTCGCTATGCATGTTCAGCCTCCGGGTTACGGGTTTCGGATTAACAAACTCGTAACTCGCAACCCGAAACGCCCTTCCTGACCCCGCATTCTATATTCTTTAAATTTACCCCCCCTTACCCTTTCTTTTTTGCCCTGATTCTGTTAAATTTCAGTAACTAAGTATGATCAATTCGTAAAAAAGCCTTCTCACCGCTGAGCACGCAGAGTGCGCAGAGAAAAACTGTAAACTATTCACTATGTTATCTCAGCGTTCTCAGCGATCTCTGCGGTAAAATTTTACTTGTTATGAGACCATCAAGTATTGAAAAGGCGTCAAGGGCAAAAAAATGCGATACATAAGCACCAGAGGACAAATAAAGCCGGTATCCTTCCGGGAGGCAGTCATTATGGGCCTGGCTACGGATGGCGGACTTTTACTGCCTGAATCTATCCCTATGGTAAGCGCCGGAGAACTCAGAAGTTGGGCCAGGCTATCCTATCCGGAACTGGCCTTTAAGGTCATGTCCCTGTTCATCACGGATATCAAGGCCGAAGACCTGAAAAGACTGGTAAAGCGTTCTTACTCTGCCTTTGACCACCCGGAGATTACGCCTGTGGTCAAAAAGGATGGGATTTACGTACTTGAACTTTTTCACGGTCCAACCTTGGCCTTTAAAGATGTGGCCCTTCAGTTTCTGGGAAATGTCTTTGAATACCTGCTTCTCGAAGGCGGCCGGAAGATGAACATCCTGGGGGCTACGTCCGGTGATACCGGAAGTGCGGCTATCTATGGGGTAAGGGGCAAAAAAAACATCAATATCTTTATCCTCCATCCATACAAGCGGGTCAGCCCTATTCAGGAATTGCAGATGACCACAGTAACCGATGCCAATGTCTTCAACGTCGCCATAAAGGGGACATTTGATGACGGCCAGGCCATCGTCAAGGCCGTATTTAATGACCTCCCATTCAAAGAAACCCACGCCCTGGGGGCCATAAATTCCATAAACTGGGCACGCGTCCTGGCGCAGATCGTTTACTATTTCTATGCCTATTTCCGGGTCAGGGAAGAGACAGACCGCGAAGAGATCAGTTTTGCCGTCCCTACCGGAAATTTCGGGGACATCTTTGCCGGCTATATAGCCAGGCGGATGATGGGCAAGGGATTTCACAGGCTGGTGCTGGCCACCAACGAAAATAACATCCTGACCCGCTTTATTAATGCCGGGGATTATTCTATCGGTAAAGTAGTGCCGACCGTAAGCCCATCTATGGACATCCAGGTGGCCAGCAACTTTGAACGTTATCTTTACTATTTCTATAATGAAGATGCAGAGCGGGTCAGAGAGGCCATGAAGGCCTTCAGCAAAAGCGGCCATCTGAAATTTACAGAAGAAGAACATGAAGTTGTCAGGAGGGATTTTGTCAGCCGGAGTGTGGATCAGCCAACCACACTTAAAACTATCCGTTCCTTTTATGAAGAAACCGGCTATATTCTCGATCCTCACACGGCGGTCGGGGTAAGGGCGGGACTGGACCTTCGTGAGCCGGATGTCCCCATGGTGTGCCTGGCTACCGCTCATCCGGCCAAATTTGGCGAGGCCGTTTTTCAGGCCCTGGGCAGAGAACCGGAACTGCCGCCGAGACTGCAGGGTCTTGGGGAACGCGAGGCGCGGTGTGAGGTATTGGAAGCCGATACAGACGTTATCAAGGATTATCTGCACAAAAATGCCGTCTAAGTTACAAATACGGTATCAGTTTAGCTGTTTGAAAAAGTATTCTTAAATCCCTCCCAACCTCCCTTTTTCAAAGGGAGGAAAAACACTTCTCCCTTTGGGAAAGGGGGGTGAGGGGGATTTAATCTGTTTAATTGCCGTAGCAATAGGATTGCATATATGGATAAAAAAGTCTTCCCAGCAGGTATGTCGCCGATTGGTGAGGGGACGTTTCGATTTGCCTGCCATCCGGGTGTGGCCTGTTTCATGCTCTGCTGTCGCAGAGTTGACCTGCTCCTCTATCCCTACGACATTATCCGCCTGAAAAGTCGCCTGGGGCTTTCTTCAGACGCCTTCCTGGATAAACATACTATTATGGCCTACCAGGACAATCCTTTCTTCCCGACAGTCACGTTAAAGATGGCCGACAACACAGAACGCACCTGTCCCTTTTTAGGTGAGGCCGGCTGTACTATATATGAAGACCGCCCTACGGCCTGCCGTATGTATCCTCTGGAGCGCGCCGTGGATAGAGGCCTCCCTGAAACCGGACCAAAAGATTATTATTTTGTCCATCGGGCGGAGCACTGCCTTGGTCATAATGAAAGCCGGGAATGGACGGTGGCGGAGTGGATCCGGGATCAGGAGATTGCGACCTTCAATCTTATGAACGACCTTTGGGTAGAGTTTGACACCTTGATCCGGAAGGCGCCCTGGACGCTGGAAAAGAATGCGGAACAGAAGCGAAAGATGGCCTTTATGGCCTGCTACAACCTCGACGCATTCAGAGGTTTCGTCTTTGAAAGCACCTTCCTCAAAAGATTCAAGGTGCCCTCCCAAGTCATAAAAAAACTGAGGGCAGACGACGTCGAGCTGATGAAATTCGGCCTTAACTGGCTCAAGTTTTTTTTAGGTCACGAAAATACGTTCGTTTCCGCCCGATGACAAAGTCCTGAATGGTCTGGAAGTAAGCCTCGCCGCACCTGGTTATAATATCATTGTGGTCTGCGCCCGGCACCACGATGAGCTGCCTCTTCTTGGCGCCGGCGTAAGACATAAGCACCTCTATGTCGGTTAAAGGGATGAGGGCATCGCGTTGACCGTGGATAATAAGTGTGGGCTTTGTGACCTTGACTATGTTTTTGACGTTAATGAGGCCGTCTTCTTCTGATATCCCCAGATCGGAACCTGGAGCACCGATACGCCCCAGAAGGGCAACCGTACTGGCAAAGGCGCTGTCCAGGATAAGAGCGGCAATCTCATCGTTATAAGACGCTGCCAGTTCAATGGCGGATACGCTGCCCAGGGAACGTCCCATCAATACAAGCGGGCCGGTTCGGTTGCTTTCCTTTAGAAACCGTTTAATATCCGCATATACAGCATGGGCGTCACGGAGCATGGAGCCGGCCGTAGGCTCACCCGTGCTCTTTCCATATCCACGAAAATCAACGGCGATAAAACTAAAGCCGCAGCGATTGTATACAGGCCCAATGTCATCATAGTCGCCGGCTATCTCGCCATTGCCATGAAAGAAAAGGATATGGGGGGCATCGGGAACGGAGAGATGCATACGCGCGCCGATCTGTACGCCTCCATCCACAGGGATGAAATGTTCTATAATACCTTCCGGCGCATGGTCTGAATAATCCTTGCGGGGGTGAAATATGTACTGCAAGATCTCAGGCCGGTCCAGCCTGGAAAATTTCTCCTGTAAGGTGTCCATAATGTATATCTCCCAAGAAATGAAGCTGTCAGCACTCAGCTATCAGCGTTCAGCTTAATGTGTTGTTTGTCTTAGGTTTTTGCTGACAGCTAATCGCTGATCGCTGAACGCTAATTACTATACTCTAACGGTCATAAATGCAAATACTTTTTACCGCTGTAAACGTTCGAACGTGTTTTAAGGTTAAGTCTGCCTCATCCCCTGCCGATAGTACATATATAACTGAGAATCCTTCCGTAGAGGAATCACCCATGCATAGCGTCTTAACCACTTGTCCTTTCTGTGCCTGCGGCTGCGGATTATATCTGCACGTAGAAAACGGGAGGATGGTGGGTGTCACTCCCAGTAAAAAACACCCCATATCCCGCGGCAACCTGTGCGTGAAAGGGTGGAACAGTATAGAGCACGTCCGGCATGCGGAGCGGCTACGCGAACCATTGATCCGAAAAAACGGAAAACTGGTTAAGGCCGGCTGGGACCAGGCTCTGAGACGTATCTCCCATGAACTGCTCAGGCTTAAAAAAAATTATGGGGGCGAATCCATAGGCATACTCTCCTCGGCCAAATGCACCAATGAAGAAAATTATCTCTTAATGAAACTCGGCCGCACCATACTGAAAACCAACAACATAGATCATTGCGCCCGCCTCTGCCACTCTCCCAGTGTCCTGGGGTTGACCAATGCCTTTGGTTCCGGGGCCATGACCAACTCCATCTCTGAGCTGGCCGGGGCCGAGGTCATCCTGGTCACCGGCTCTAACACCACCGAACAACATCCGCAGATTGCCCGATTTATATTTGAGGCCCTGGACAAGGGCGCCAAACTGATCGTCATAGACCCCAGACGCATCGAACTCAGTAAATTCGCCCATATCTATCTAAGCCCCCGCCTGGGTACAGACGTAATATGGCTGAACGGCATGATGAAAATCATCCTGGATGAGGGACTGGTAGATGACTCTTTTATCAAGATGCGCACGGAGAATTTCTCAGAATTCAGGAAATTCCTCTCCCGCTTCGACCTGAGCCAGGTGGAGGCGATAAGCGGCATAGCCCCGGAAGACCTGAGACGGGCCGCCAAAATATACGCCGGCGCCAAAAGGGCCATCATTATATATTCCATGGGGATTACCCAGCATGTTTCCGGCACGGACAACGTGGAGTCCATCGCCAACCTGGCCATGATGACCGGCCACGTAGAACAGGAAATTACCGGTGTATTCCCCTTGCGCGGACAAAACAACGTACAGGGGGCCTGTGATATGGGCGCCCTTCCAGGAATGTTAAGCGGCTACCAGAGGGTTGATGATCCGGCAGTTCTGGATAAATTCTCACGGGCCTGGAATACCGATCTGCCTACCGCCCCTGGGTTAAGCAGTATGGATATGCTCCATGAGACAGGGAGAATAAAGGGCATGTTTATCATGGGCGAAAACTCCATGTTAAGTCACCCGGATATGAAAAACGTCAGGGCTTCCTTAGAAAACCTGGATTTCCTGGCCGTGGCGGATATCTTCCTTACCGAAACCGCGGAAGTCGCAGACGTGGTCCTGCCCGCCGCCGCCTTTGCCGAGAAAGATGGCACGGTAACCAGTACGGAGCGGCGCATTCAGAGGATGCGAAAGGCCGTCCCGCCCGTCCACCTAGCTAAACCGGACTGGCAGATAATTATCGAGCTGGCCCGGCACATGGGATACCCCATGGACTACGAATCTCCGGCCGAGGTCATGGAGGAAATCGCCTTGCTCACCCCCATCTATGGGGGCGTTTATTATGATCGGCTGGAGACAGTCCAGGGGCTACAATGGCCATGTCCCGATCGCAACCATCCCGGAACGCCATATCTGCACAAAAAATCATTTGCGCGGGGTAAGGGGCTATTTTCCTGTATCGCTTACCGGCCGCCGGACGAATCACCTGATAAGGAATATCCCTTTGCCTTGACAACGGGACGCGTCTATGAGCACTGGCATACCGGCAGTATGACCAGAAGGATATCCATACTGAAACGAGAATGCCCGGAAGGGTTTATAGAAATAAGCCCCGCAGATGCGCGGGCATTGGGAATAATAAATGGAGAGCCGGTCAAGGTCATCTCGCCTCGCGGAGAGGTAGTTACCAGGGCCAGATTAGTCGAGGGCCTCCCCGGTAAAATGCTCTTTATGCCCTTCCACTTCCGGGAAGCCCCGGCCAATGTATTGACCAACAATGCCGTCGATCCCCAGGCCCGGATACCGGAGCTGAAGATATGCGCCGTGCGTCTGGAAAAGGTGAAATGATGACCGATAAACTCATCCTGTACAAAGAACACCTGAACAGCTTCCTGCGCAAGATAACCAAGGGATTTGAACTCATAGCGCCGGTCCGGAATACCTATGGGGATACGTTATTCGAGGTTATTTCATCTGTAGATGATGTCCGTATCGATCTGACCAATCGACCCATCCTCTCTCCCAAGCGTTTCTTCATGCCACAAGTGGAGACACTTTTTGCGTACCGTTATGATAAATCCGGTTATACATTTAAAGACGCGGCAGACAGTACGCCCCGGGTCATTTTCGGCCTTCGCTCCTGTGACACGCGGGGAATACTCTTTTACGACCTGATCTTTCAGGAAGGCCTGAAGGACAAATATTACCTGGACCGGCGCAAGGATACCATCCTTATCAACTTAGGCTGCAATCAGCCCGGAGAAAACTGCTTCTGCAAGAGCGCCCAGAGCGGCCCCTTTTTGACTTACGGCTATGATATCCAGTTAACAGATCTCGGTGATAGATTCTTTGTGGAAATCGGCCGGCCGCGAGGCCGGGAACTCCTGGCCGGATGGTCTTACTTTTTTCGTCCGGCTACGCAAACGGATATAGACGCGCAGTATGAGGTAGTCCTGGAATCGGAGAGTAAATTCCGGCACCGCCTCGATTTCGATGCCGCCATAGAAAAACTCATAAACCAGGAAGTTGACCCGGCTGTATGGGAAGAACTGGGCAACCGCTGTCAGAACTGCGGCGGCTGTGCCTATGTCTGCCCCACCTGCTACTGCTTCAATATATTCGACAGCCCAGGCTCCGGGAAAGAAGGGGAACGCCTCAGAACCTGGGACGCCTGCACCTTTGCCGGCTTCAGCAGATTGGCTGGAGGATACAACCCGCGTCAGGATAAGGCCCAGCGGATAAAAAGGCGCTTTTATCACAAGTTGTTCTATGACAAACAGAAGTATAACATCCCCAGTTGCGTGGGCTGCGGCCGCTGCGCGGACATCTGTTTTGGCCGTATAGACATGTTAAGTTTCATCCGTCTCATCTCCGAACAAAGAGAGAGGACGCACGAATCCGCCCATCGGAGACTAGGGGAACTGCTCCTTGAGGCCGGGCTTATCAGCCGGAAAGATTTGGATTCGGCAATAGAGAAACAGGCCGCGACCGGGAAGCCCTTGGGCGCTCAATTGATTGAAATGGGCATGGCGGATAAGGAAGCGATTGCCAGGGCCCTTGGCTACCAACTGAAGATACCCGGCACAACAGAAACTATAGAAGACTAAGAAGTGTTCATCCGGAAACTACCGTTTCCGGCTTCACGCTTTCAGCGATCAGCGATTAGCTTTCAGCAAAAACCTAAAACAAACAACATATTAAGCTGAACGCTGATAGCTGAGTGCTGAGAGCACATCCGGAATTCTTGGGTTTCCGGATGAAAACTAAGAAGTTCGTAGGGCAACAGAGATGAGCAACAATATCTATCTCCCGCATATTGCCGTTATTAAGGATATAAAGGAAGAAACCGGCGATATAAAGACCTTTACTCTGGCGTTTAAAGACAGAAAATTGAAAAAATCCTTTTCCTTCCGGCCCGGGCAATTCATGATGGTCTCCGTCTTTCAGGCCGGTGAGGTCCCGATATCCATAAGCTCCTCCCCTACTCAACCGGGAAATTTGCAGTTAAGCATAAAAAAGGCCGGCTCTTTAACCGGGAAGATACATGGGCACAAAGTTGGTGATGAGATCGGCCTCAGAGGGCCTTACGGCCGGAGTTTTCCCGTGGAAAGGCTGATCGGGAAGAATCTGTTATTTGTGGCCGGAGGCATAGGACTGGCTCCCTTGCGCAGTCTGATTAACTACGCACTGGATAAGAGAGCGGAATTCGGCCGGGTTACCATCCTGCATGGAGCGAGAACCCCATCCGATATCCCCTTCAGGCATGAACTGTCCCGCTGGCCCAAGGAAAGGGACGTTAAAGTCCTGGTGACTGTGGATCGTCCGGATTCAAAATGGAGGGGGAACGTAGGCCCGGTCACTACCTTATGGAACAAGGCCGACCTCTCCGGTCAGGACACCCTGGCTATTATCTGCGGCCCACCGGTGATGATCTCCTTTGTAGTTATGGATCTTCTCAAGATGGGATTTTCCGAAGATGATATTATCTCCACCCTGGAAAGGCATATGAAATGCGGGGTGGGCAAGTGCGGGCATTGCAGCATTGGTCACCAACTGACCTGTGTGGACGGCCCGGTCTTTACCTACCGGGAGATGAAAGAGCTGCCGACAGATTTGTAAATCCGTTATTCCGGAGCGACCAGTTGAAACCCGCAATTTTCGCAGTAGAAGAATCCATCCTGGGCCTTCTCTGCGTTATAGGTATTCAGATGGCCACAGTTAGGACAAACAATGTACATGCCCTCTTCAAGCTCCTGAACCTCAAAGTTACCCTCAACATCAGTAGATACCCTTCCTTTCATAATCCCTCCAGGTAAAAAACTTTATGACCGTACTAACCAAAGGCCACGTCAAGAACCATCATAACGGCAAACCCGGCCAGGAGACCCATAGTAGCCACGTCCGTGTTACCACTACGCTGAGACTCCGGTACCAGTTCCTCAACCACGACAAAAATCATGGCGCCCGCAGCAAAAGCCAGGGCATACGGCAGCGCAGGCCGGGCCAGGACAACCGCTCCGGCGCCGAGGACCCCCGTTACCGGCTCAACTACCGCAGACAACTGCCCATACCAGAAACTTTTCAGGCGGGATTGCCCTTCACGCCGAAGGGGCATAGAGACCGCCAGCCCCTCCGGAAAGTTCTGGATTCCGATACCCACGGCCAGGGCGATGGCTGCCGGTAAGGTCGCATAAGGCAGATCTGCTCCTACCGCCCCGAAGGCCACTCCGACTGCCAACCCCTCGGGAATATTGTGTAACGTTATAGCCAGAATAAGCAAGGTCGTGCGGCGCCATGACGTCCTTATACCTTCAGCCTCCTCTATGCTAAAGCCCAGGTGGAGGTGCGGCAGTATTTTATCTATAGTCCACAGGAAAATGCCCCCGGCCAGGAAGCCTGCCGCAGCCGGAAACCAGGCCGGAACACCCTTGCCTTCCGACATCTCAATGGCCGGCGCGAGCAGCGACCAATAACTGGCTGCGATCATAACCCCGCCCGCAAAACCCAGCATCCCGTCAAGTGTCTTTCTGTTTATATCCCTGACCAGGAATACAGTGGCTGCGCCCAGAGCGGTCATCACCCAGGTAAAGCACGTTGCCAGCAGCGCCTGCAGTACAGGATGAAGGTCTTGAAAAAAATCTGCCATGCCCTATTTCAGTATCCGTTCAGACAAGCCAAATCTCCGCAGAAATCGATATAGGGGTAGGAAATCCATACAACTCCCTTCCACCACATCAAAAAAATGCCGGACAACAAAACTGCAACAGTCCAACTTACTTAAGACGGATAACTAAAAGATTGGTAAGCGCCACTTCGCTATTTAAATATCTAAGCTCTATCATGTATTATCACGCATAATTAAAGTGCCCGCATAAAGGCCACCAGCCACTTCTTTTCTTCTGCGGTCAGGTTGAGTCCCTGAATGAGGTTAAAAAACTCCACGGTGTCTTCCAGCGTCAACAACCGCCCGTCATGGAGATATGGAGGTGAGTCCTTGATGCCCCGCAAAGGAAAGGTCTTAATAGGACCATCAGCGCTGGCCATGCGGCCATTGATCATACGCGGTTTATAAAAACGCTCCGTCTTTAGGTTGTGCATGAGGTTATCCGTGTAGTAAGGAGCTGGATGGCACACCGCACACTTAGCCTTACCGAAAAATATCTCCTGCCCTTTTACCTCCTCTACAGTAGCTTTTTGAGGATCAAACATGCCGTAGATATTTAGCTTGGGGGCCGGTGGAAAATCTAACAGCGACTGGAATTCCGCCATAAAGTGGACCTGACTGCCCCGTTCAAGGATGTTCACACCCTTTTTTGTGGCAATAACCGGATCACCATCAAAGTAAGCCGCACGCTGCTCAAACTCCGTAAAATCCTCAATGGATTTCAGCGCGCGCTGAGAACCAAAAAGTCGCTGAATATTGACTCCACGCAAAGACGGTGTGTCAAGGCGATGGCGAAACTCTTGGGGACGGATATCCCCTACCAAGTGGGTAGCCGAATTCGTATGGCCATTCGCATGACAATCGAAACAGGCTACTCCGAGGCTCGCCTTCTCGGAACGTCGATCTTCAGCGGCATTAAACTGCTGCTGTGGGAAAGGTGTCACCAACAACCGCAGGCCTTCTATTTGCTTAGGGTTCAATATACCATCAAATAGCTCATAGTAATTATCAATAGTCACCAGCTTGCCTTGCGAGACGTCACCCAGGTCAGGCCGTGTGGTAAGATAGATTGGAGCAGGAAATTCAGGTAACAGGTGATCGGGTAAATCAAAATCCAGATCAAAGCGGGTCAGGTCACGCCCCGTCTGTTTTTTCACCTCCTCAATGTGGAACTTAGGAAAAACCATGCCTCCTTCAGAATGGTTGGGATGAGGCAGCGGATAAAAGCCCGCGGGCCATAAATTCTTTTCCTGTATTTCTTCCGGATTCATGGCAGCCAACTTTTCCCAGGTCATCCCTTTGGGAAGTTTGCTCCTTACACCCTCCTGGACAGGTTTACCGCCGGACATCATTACGCCTTTGGCCGGGCGGTTACTCAAGTCGTAGCGCTCGTTGAGCAAATCCATTTGCCGCTGCATCACCTTAGGTTTATCCGCTTTCATCCGGGCCATGGTAGTGGTAATTTCTTCAGTAATGACTACGGGGGCGTAACTACTTGTCCTTTTTTTTCCATGTCCCTGAGCATAGGCTATACCCCAGACAATGAGCGCCAGGGCAAAAATCACCACCAGCGCCCATCCATACTTCCATGTATGTCGTTTCATATCCTGATCCTCCTTTCTTATTAGTTTTATTAGCGAAGTGGCGACTACTTTTATCTACTTTAACAATGCTTCCAGTCTCTTGTTTACCTCATTCCAGTTAACAATATTCCAGAAGGCATCGACAAATCTGGCCCTCTCGTTTTTGTAATCGAGGTAATACGCATGCTCCCAGACATCAATAACCATAAGTATTTTAAACATCGGATAGACGTTTATATTGTGCTTTTCCACCTGCATAATGATGGGCCTGTTGGTCTTACGGCAAAAGGTAAGCGCCGCCCACCCGGAACCTTCTACGCTCACTGCCGTCTGGGTAAATTCCTTTTTGAACCGATCTGGGCCGCCGAATTCTTTTGCTATAACATCGCCGATTGTCCCTCCCGGCATTACACCACCCTTACCAGCCGGAGCCAGATTGCCCCAAAATAACGAGTGCAGCAGATGTCCGCCTATGTGGAATGAGAGTTCCTTGAGGGTCGATTTCATGTCCGGATCAGCGCCGTCTTTTCTGGCCTTATCCAGCTTCTCCAGTATGGCATTGGCGCCATTAACGTAGGCCAGATGGTGTTTGTCGTGGTGTATCCTTAGTTGTTCTTCTGATATGTGCGGTTCCAAGTCCTTATATCCGTAAGGCAGCTCCGGCAGGGTATATAATCTCGATGTTTCCATTGACATCCCTCCTTTATCTCTTATTTTGCCAGTTCTTCCTCCACTTCCTTTCTGCCCTCTTCCAGTTCCTCTACCTGCTCCTTATCTTCTTTTAACAGCAGGGCCTGAAACTCTCCCACGTGCGTCTTTTCCTCTCTGGCTACGTCTAAAAGTATCTTTTTAAGATTTTTGCTCTGGGTCAGCGCCGCCATCTGTTCATACAGATTTATGGCATCCAATTCCGCTATTATCGCCGCCCGCAGTATCTCCTTGTCCAGGTCCTTTGCCTTTACCTTATCCAGATTGATGGGTATCTTTGATAACATGGGTTTCACCTCCCTTCCCTAAAACCAGATACCTTGTAATCCCGGTTACGTGTTTGCCCTGAAAACGGGCAATGGCCAGTTCATTTTCAGTCGGATGGCGGCTCCCCTCCGGGCCGGCTATGGTGGAGGCCCCGTAAGGGCTGCCGCCGGATACCTCATCAACAACCAGCAGTCCTTTTTCAGAGTAGGGCACGCCCACTATAATCATCCCGTGATGTAAGAGTGTGGTATGGAAGCTAAGGATGGTTGACTCCTGGCCCCCGTGCTGGGTGGCCGTGGAAGTAAATACACTCCCTGCTTTCCCAATCAAGGCCCCTCTCCTCCATAACCCGCCGGTCGCATCGAGAAAGGCCCGCATCTGGGCGCACATCATACCAAAGCGCGTAGGCGTACCAAAAATAACGGCATCCGCTTCGGCCAAATTCTCCACCGTGGCTACCGGCAGATGGGCAAACTGCCTCTTGGCCTCGACAGCGCCCATCTTGGCCAGAATCTCATCAGAAAGCGTCTCCGGAACCTGAAAGAGGTTAACCTGTGCGCCCGGTACTTCCCTGGCGCCTTCGGCAACTGCCTCTGCCAGACGGTACACGTGGCCGTACATGCTCCAAAAAATAATATTAATTTTGACGTCTCCGCCTGCCATATTTGTCACCTCCCTTATTTACTATTCTCTAACTTCAACTTGTCCTTAGTCAAGGTAAATTGTAACTGGAGTTCCCTGAGTTTTTAAGGAACCCCTATGTTTCTGAGCGAAACTTGCTGGAGCAGCGGGGTACCCATCAAGGGCGAGCAGGAAGGGGAAAGCCAGCCCTTTAGTGGCTGGAAGGGGTAAGCGTTCCCCACCTGTGAGCCCCGAAAGGGTCGCTGCGCAAGCCGTGAAGCGAAAAAATCAGGGGTTCCTCTAAGTCCCGTAGGGTGGGTTTTATCCACCATCATTCCCTTGCTGGGCAAAGCCCACCCTACATTGCTCCTTGTGAAAAAGGGAGGTCGGGATGGATTTAATAATACTTTTGCAAGGAACTAAACTGACATAAAATTTAATTGACTTTTTGGTCTGGGCTTTCTAATATGACCACCCGGTCATATTATGGATACCAAGCTTACCCCAAGACAGACCTTCTTTAACCTCCCCCCGGACAAACAGCAGCGCGTCTTAGAGGCGGCCGTTCAGGAGTTTTCCGAGCGAGGCTATCAGCAGGCCAGCATTAACACCATAGTCTCCCGCGTGAATATCGCCAAGGGTTCCATCTACCAGTACTTCGACAGCAAAAAAAGCCTGTTTCTCTTTATCTTCAATCAGGGCATTGCCATAGTGCGGCAGATGCTGAAGCATGTCAAAAAGGAGAGTCAGGAAGAAGATTTTTTCACGCGGGTAAAGAGATCCCTTATGGCCGGGGTTGAGTTCATAGATAAACATCCGGCCCTCTACCGGGTTTATCTCCGCATTCTTTTCGAACGCGATTCTCCTCTACGGGAAGACTTCCTGCAGACGATAAGGCTGTTCTCCCGTGAGTACATTCTCTCCCTTTTGAAAGAGGGGCAGGCGCGGGGTGAGGTCAGAAAAGACCTGGACCCTGTGTTGGCTGTGTTTATTCTAGACGCGGTCTTAGATAAGTTCCTGCAGAACTATGCCCTGCCCTATCTTGATCCGGCCCTGGAGTTAAACGAGAAGAAAGGCCTGGAAGAAAAAATCGACAGCATAGTAACCATGCTGCGGCAGGGATTCGCCGCGGCGGACGGGATTTAACATGAACATGGAGCGGTCGAAAAGAGAACCGTGGTGGCAAGAGATATGCGGTAAGGTCGAAGCCGGCGAAAGGTTATCCTTTGAAGACGGGCTGAGGCTTTACCAATCCAATGACCTTCTGGCCATCGGGGCCCTGGCCAATACGGTACGCCGCCGACTGAACGGCGACAAGGCATTTTACATATACAATCAGCATATCAACTATTCCAATATCTGCGTCAATCTCTGCCGTTTTTGTGCCTTTGGCAAGGACAAGGGCGATCCGGCCGCGTATGAAATGTCCACTGAGGAGATAGTCGGCAAGATTCAAAAACGTCGCCATGAGCCGATAACCGAGGTACACATCGTAGGCGGGATACATCCTGACCTGCCTTATCGCTATTATGTGGAGATGATCCGGGAGATTAAAAAGGCACGGCCGGAGATCCACATACACGCCTTTACCGCCGTAGAAATCGCCCATCTGGCCAATATCTCCGGACAAAGTATATCCGATACGCTCTGCGACCTGCGCGAGGCCGGGTTAGGTTCGCTTCCGGGCGGCGGGGCAGAGGTCTTCAGTCCCCGTATAAGGGAACGCCTCTGCCCCAAAAAACTATCTCCGGAAGGCTGGCTGGAAGTGGCCGGGACCGCGCATCGCCTCGGCATTAAGTCCAACGCCACCATGCTTTACGGGCATATCGAGTCTGCGGAAGAAAGGGTCGGCCATCTTCTGGCCCTGCGCCGGACCCAGGATGAGACCGGCGGCTTCATGTCCTTTATTCCCCTGGCCTTTCATCCGCGAAACACGGGGCTTTCCGACCTCTCAAACACCACCGGCTTTAATGACCTTAAAAATATCGCCGTCGCCCGTCTCCTGCTCGATAATTTTCCGCACATCAAGGCCTACTGGGTGATGATCGGCCCCAAACTGGCCCAGATCGCCCTTAATTTTGGCGCAGATGATCTGGATGGAACGATCATCGAGGAAAAAATCACCCACATGGCCGGTGCGGAGACGGCCCAGGGGATGACCCGCGCGGAACTCCGGCGTTTAATCCATGAGGCCGGCTGTACGCCGGTAGAACGGGACACCCTGTACAATATTGTCGAGGCCCAGCCGTGAGTTACAATTTGTGGCGCAAAAAAATAGACCATAACCAAAGGTTCTCGAAAGCAGAGGCCCTTCAGCTCTATAGGGATTCCGACCTCCTTGCCCTGGGAGAACTGGCCGATCTGAAACGCCGCCTTCTTAACCCCAAAAAGCTGGTTACCTATATCATTGACCGCAACATCAATTATACGAATATATGCATATCGGGATGCCGGTTCTGTGCCTTCTTTAGAGAAGATGGGGCACAGGGAGGCTATGTCCTGACCAGGGAAGAATTGTCCCGAAAAATAGAGGAAACCCTTTCCCTGGAAGGCGTACAGATACTCCTTCAGGGCGGCTTACACCCTACCCTGCCCTTTTCTTTTTATGAAGAGATGCTTGCCTTCATTAAAAGTGAGCATCCTATACATATACATGGGTTCTCGCCTCCGGAGATTGTGCACATGTCCCGGCAGTCCGGGCTGAGTATCGGCGATGTACTGCGACGGCTGCGCGCGGCCGGCCTCGACTCTATTCCAGGCGGAGGCGCGGAAATATTGGTGGACAGGGTAAGACAGGCCGTGTCGCCCCGTAAATGCTCAGCAGATGAATGGCTGGCAGTTATGGAAGAGGCGCATCGGCAAGGGATTAAAACTACAGCCACGATGATGTTCGGCCATGTAGAGACTATCGAAGAGCGCATCGAACACTTTATGCGCCTACGTGAGCTTCAGGATAAGACTCAGGGGTTCACGGCCTTTATCCCCTGGCCTTTCCAGCCGCATAATACCCGTATAAACGTTGCCCCCGTGGGAGGCGTCGAATACCTGCGTATGCTGGCTGTTTCCCGGATCGTCCTGGATAATATTCCCAATCTACAAGCCTCCTGGGTTACCCAGGGGCCGAAGGTGGCACAGGTGGCCCTTACCTTTGGCGCGAATGACTTCGGCAGTACCATGATCGAGGAAAATGTGGTGGCCGCCACCGGCGTTTCTTATCAGTTGAGCGAAAAGGAGATCAGACGAATTATTACTGATGCCGGCTATGAACCGGCCCGCAGAAATATGGCCTATGAATTTATTTAAGCCATCAGCTATCAGCTATCAGCTATCAGCCCAAGGCGTAGCCACAGGCTTCAGCCTGCGCAAGTCATCAGCAGTCAGCGCTCAAGTAAAAATCCACCGTGCCAGATGGGTCTTTCCTGTCTCTTCAGCGCCGGTTAGTGACGGCGCGGTTATGGTTGCCGATGGCCGGATAGAGGCCGTGGGCCGGTTTAAGGACCTCAAAGACACTTATAGCGGCGGCGTAGTTGACCATGGAGAGGTAAGCATCCTGCCCGCCATGGTCAACGCCCATACCCATCTTGAACTTGCCGCCCTGCGCGGACGCGTATCCGGAAAGGATGGTTTTGTTAACTGGGTCAGGGGGCTTATCAAAGTGCGGGAGGACATACCGCCGGCAGAAACAGAAAAGGCAATAACCAGTGCACTTGCGGCCATGCGCCGGCGTGGCGTCGGTCTCATCGGTGACGTAGGCAATACCCGGATGGCTTATGAGTTATGCCGAAAACAAAGGGAAAATATCGTTTTTTTTCGCGAGTTCATGGGCTTTAACCGGGAGAAGACGGCAAGGGCCAAAGAAATGCTGGCAGAAGCCGGTAAATCGCATGAGACCGACGACGCATTCCATGTGGCCGCCCATGCCCCCTACACCGTCTCTGCCGAACTGTTTTCGGCCCTCAAATCGTGGGCCAATAAGCGCGGGAAGATGCTCTCCGTGCACCTGGGTGAATGTCCGGAGGAACAGGAACTCCTCGCGCATGGAAACGGACCATTGAAAGACCTGCTCAGAGAACGTTCAGCGTGGGATGATGATTTTATTCCGCCAGGGGAAAGCGCGGTATCATATCTCGATAAACTTGGCGTCCTGGACAGTAACACGGTCTGTGTACATCTCGTACACCTGTCAGAGGAAGATATGGCCATCCTGGCTGCCCGCAGGGTAAAATGCTGCCTCTGCCCCGGGAGTAATCTCTTTCTCAACGTCGGCCTCCCGAAGGTGGAAAAGATGCTCGCCTATGGGCTGTATCCGGCCCTGGGGACGGATAGCCTGGCCAGCAATGAGAGCCTCAATATCTTAGAAGAGATGGCGGCAGTCAGAAAACACGTGCCCGGCCTGGCCCCGGAAAAAATACTGGAGATGGCCACCCTGAACGGCGCCCGGGCACTTGGCCGGGAAGACCGGCTGGGCAGCCTGACGCCAGGAAAGGGAGCCGGGATGATCTCTGTCCCGGCCGGCGGAGAAGGCAGCCGGGAAGCGCTTGAAGGCATAATGGCCGGCGCCGCAACTATACCTGTACGTTGGATACATTAAAAGACGGCTTTCAGCAATTAGCGGTCAGCTTTCAGTAAAAACAAAAAATGTCTCCATATTATTATTTTCTTTATCGTGCTGATAGCTGACTGCTGAGGGCTGAACGCTTACATTAAGAGGAACAAAAATGGATCAAATCAGAATTGGCAAATTCAGTTTTATTAACACCAGCCCTATATATTACCCACTCGAACACATAGTAGGCTTAAACGGCTTTCAGGTGATAGAGGGATCTCCTTCGGAACTAAACGCCCGCTTTTTCCGAGGGGAATTGGACATCAGCGTCATATCCTCACAGGAATACGGACTCCATGCGGAAAGATACCTCCTCCTCCCTGAACTGGCCATTGTCTCGCAGGGAACGGTCAAAAGCGTGCTCTTTTTCAGTAAGTATCCGCTTAAGGCCCTTAACGGGCGACGCATCCTTATAACTGATAAGTCACAAACCTCGGTAGCTCTCCTGAAGATTATCCTGGAAGAATTTTATGAGGTATTTCCCATCTATGAGACAGGCGACCTGTCCGCAAAAGACGTCCATGCCCGGGAGGTCGCCGGCTTTCTGGCTATCGGCGACGAGGCCCTGCGGTTTCGCATCGAGAGTCAGGAGCCTTATATTATTGATCTCGGCGAGACCTGGAAGAAGTTTGCCGGCCTGCCTTTTGTATATGCGGTGTGGGCAGTGCGCCGGGAATTCTATAATCAGTTCCCGCAGAAGGTATGGGAGGCCTGCCGCCTCCTTAAACAGTCACGGGATAAGGGCCTTAAGACCCTGGAAAAGATCGGCAATCGCTTTGCTCCACATATCCCCATGTCCAAGGAGGCCTGTCTGGCCTACCTGCGAACCCTGTGTTTTGACTTAACCCCGGAGGCGCTGGAGGGAATGAGGCTGTTCTTCCGCTATCTGGTCAAACGCGGTGAATATCCTTATCCGGTGGACATAGAATTTATACCCGAGGCAGACAAGGCAATAATCTAAATGTCAAACGAAGAAAAAAAGGTCTTTGTAGAAAAGAAATTTTCATCCATCACCCCGCGCTACGATCTCCTCAACTCCCTGCTGAGTTTAAATATTGACCGTTACTGGCGATGGGTGACCGCCCGTGAATTAGACAATTATACGGAAGGACCAATCCTCGACCTCTGCGCCGGCACACTGCCCTTAAGCCTTAGTATAGCCGGACGCAGGCCCGAACGATATGTATTAGCCCTTGATTTCTGCCGGGATATGCTGGCCTGCGGTCGCAACAGACTAAATGGACAGGCAGCAGGCCGGCAAATTATTCCGATTTGTGCAGACGGCGAAGAAATCCCCTGTCGTAATGAGAGCTTTTCCGGGATTACCGTGGCCTTTGGGGTACGTAACCTGAGCAATCTGGATAAGGGCCTTAAGGAGATGTGGCGCGTCCTCCGGCCCGGAGGGAAACTCGTCATCCTTGAATTTTCCCGCCCTAAAAATCCGGTCATGCGGCCGCTCTATTTTTTCTACCTGGGGCAAATCCTGCCTCGTATAGGTGGCTGGATATCAGGAGATGAAGAGGCTTACCGTTATCTGGCAACTTCCATCCAGCAGTTCTGCTCACCCGAAGAACTGGCACAAAAGATGGAAGCGGCCAGCTACATAAAGGTGGATCGTCGGCCGCTCACGGCCGGTATAGTGACTTTATATACCGGGAAAAAACCGTAAACCGCGCGATACTCCTGCCTTGCCGAAGCCCAAACACGTTTGGTTGGAGCAGCGGATTTGCCGCCAAGTCGCTGTTAGTGGACATATGCCCAATTTTCAAGCAGCTACAACTTGTTCTTCATTTTGAATTATGATTTTGGGATTTGGATTTTTAGATGGAACAGGCAGCCTTTGTTCTTTGAGCAAATTAACATGCTCTATCATCCCCCATTTGGCTTTGTACAAACAATCTTCAATAGAATGCCCAATTCCTGTGAAACCTGCCAAATCCGGAGAATAAAATCCAAAAAAATCAGGTTCTTCTGTTGCCTCAATTATTAATGAATATTCCAATTCAATCATTTTTATTTTACCTCCGTTTTTTATCTCTTTATGCCTGCATTTCTTAATATGGCATGACAGGTGTACTGTCAATAGTGGACAGGGCCACTTTAGGCAGCTCTCCTTTTACACTCTTTTTCAAATCAAAAGAAAAGCAATGTAAGAAACAACGTCTCTTGCTCACATGAACGAACGACGTGATGCGGCGTGTTATGCGCCTGTGGACGCCCGCCGCCCTTACTCATCGTGGAACGACTGATCCGGAAGCCGATTAAGATTCTTCACAAATCTTGCCAGATTGAAAAGCGATCGGGATTTCATGACGTAGTTTGCTGATTTCTATTACGGCTCCCATATCTTCGCTATATCTACCGGAATTGTCAAACTATTTCTATAGCCGCGCCCCGGAAATTCGCAAATCCGCTTGACACCCTATTTAACCAAATGTTACTTAACCAAAGACTGTACCGAATATCCGAATATAGAAGTCCGTGGATGTGGCGGCAAAAACAGGAGGTTCGCTTTGGGCTATAAGAATCTGCAGGAATTCATCCGCCTTCTGGAAAAAGAAGGTGAATTAAAGAGAATCACTGAGCCGGTCAGCCCCTATCTGGAGATTACCGAGATCACGGACCGCGTCTGCAAAAAAGGCGGGCCTGCTCTCCTCTTCACCAATGTCGTCGGTCATGACATGCCGGTCTTGATGAACGCCTTTGGATCATACCGGCGCATGTGCCTGGCCCTCCAGGTCTCTAATTTCGAAGAGATCGGAAAAGACATCCTGACCTTCCTGGAGGCCGAGGCCCCGGATACCTTAATCAAAAAGCTCAAGATGATACCAAAGCTCAAACGGCTGGCCGATATGTTCCCGAAGATGGTGAGCAAGGCCCCCTGCCAGGAAGTAGTAATAAAAGATAATATCGACCTTGGGCGCCTTCCGGCGCTGCACTGCTGGCCTAAGGACGGCGGGCCTTTCATCACCCTGCCTCTGGTCTTTACCAAACACCCGGAGACCGGCGTGCGTAACTGCGGGATGTACCGCATACAGGTCTTTGACGCCGCCACAACCGGTATGCACTGGCACACCCACAAGGGCGGGGCCCAGCATTACCGCATAGCCGAAAAACGCGGCGAGCGGCTGGAAGCGGCGGTAGCTATCGGCGCAGACCCGGCTACAACTTATGCGGCCACGGCCCCTCTGCCGGAAGACATCGACGAGATGGTCTTCTCCGGCTTTCTCCGTTCCGAACCGGTCGAACTGGTGCAGTGCCTTACCGTCGATCAGCAGGTGCCGGCCGAGGCGCAGATTATCCTTGAGGGCTATGTAGAGCCGGGCGAAAGACGCATGGAAGGCCCGTTTGGCGACCATACCGGCTATTATTCACTGGCGGACAAGTATCCTGTCTTTCATGTCACCTGTATCACCCATCGCAAAGACGCCGTCTATCCGGCGACCATCGTGGGCCGCCCACCCATGGAAGACTGTTATATGGCCAAGGCCACGGAACGCATCTTCCTGCCGCTGATAAAGAAACAACTGCCGGAAATCGTGGATATGAACCTCCCTCTGGAAGGTGTCTTCCACAATCTCGCCTTCATCTCTATTGATAAACGTTATCCGGGGCATGCCCGGAAGGTGATGCACGCCCTGTGGGGGATGGGCCAGATGATGTTCACCAAGATCATCGCCATCTTTGACCGGGAAGTCGATGTCCAGGACCTGTCACAGGTCCTCTGGCGTATCGGCAACAACGTCGATCCGCGGCGGGATACGGTTATTACCGATGGTCCGGTGGATGCCCTGGATCATGCCTCTACCCTACCCCACTATGGCGGGAAGATGGGCATCGATGCCACACGCAAGTGGCCGGAGGAGGGATTTGAACGCGACTGGCCGGAGGTCATTGAGATGGATGAGGCCGTGAAAAAGAAAATTGACGCCATCTGGGGAAAGCTGGGGTTATGACGGCATATCCACCTAAACGTTACATCGTGGCCTTGACCGGGGCCAGCGGCATGCCCTACGCCGTATCCCTCTTACAGAAATTAGCGGCGCAAAACGTGGAGATACACGGCCTCGTGTCCGCGGCCGGGGCCCAGGTATTGAAGTTGGAAACCGGTCTTTCTACCTCAGAGGTCAGCCGGTACATGACCAGGCTCTACGACGAAAAAGATTTTGCCGCGCCGGTAGCCAGCGGGTCTTTCCCCCATGACGGCATGATTATTATCCCCTGCACCATGGGCACACTGGGCGCCATAGCCAACGGCATATCGAGTAACCTTGTCCATCGGGCCGCGGATGTGACCTTAAAAGAAGGCCGAAGACTTTTATTGATCTTGCGGGAGACCCCGCTAAACAGGATACACATAAGCAATATGCTGCGCCTGGCAGAGGCCGGAGCGACCATTATGCCGGCCATGCCCGGATTTTATCATCACCCCGCGAGCATTGAAGATCTGGTCGCTATGTTCGTGGACAGAATCCTGGATGTCCTCGGCCTGCCCGATCCAGAGGCCAAAAGGTGGGGTATCGACTCATGATACGAAAGACCCATACCTTCCTGGAGATGATTAAATTCGAGCACACCATCTTTGCCCTGCCCTTTGCCTTCATGGGGGCCTTTCTGGCGGCGGGCGGCGTGCCGGAGTCGGCAAAATGTCTCTGGATCCTGTTGGCCATGGCCGGGGCGCGTACGGCGGCTATGGGCTTTAACCGGATAATTGATCTCCCCTATGACCGCAAGAATCCCCGCACCGCAGGCCGGGCCCTGCCCCAAGGCGCGATAAAGATAAGCGAGGCATGGCTCTTTGTGATCCTGGCCTCTTTGCTCTTCTTCTTTGCGGCCTATAAGCTAAACCGGCTGACATTTATGCTATCCCCCCTGGCCCTGGCCATAGTCATCTCTTACTCTTACACCAAACGATTTACCTGGTTGTCGCATATATTTCTGGGTCTGGCCCTGGGCATTGCCCCCACCGCCGGATGGATAGCCGTTAAAGGGGCGCTCGAAGCCGCGCCTCTTATCCTGAGCGCCGGGGTCATATTTTGGGTGGCAGGTTTTGACACCATTTATGCCTGTATGGATTTCGAATTTGATAGCCGCGAAGGACTGCACTCGATACCCTGCAAATTCGGCAAAGAAAGGGCGCTTGCTTTTGCCGTAGGGTTCCATATCCTGGCCTTTCTGTTCTTTCTCTATACCGGCATTATGACCGGATTGGGGTGGGTCTATTATGCGGGCATCGCCCTGACGGCGATGGCTATGGCGCTGCAACATATATTTGTTACGCCCAAAGACCTTTCAAAAATCAACCTCTCTTTCTTTACCATGAACGGCATAATCAGCATCACCCTGTTTCTGGCTACCTGGGCCGCCCTTTCCTGATGCTATTGTGAAGAGAAGTTACCTTCACTCTACCCCCATCTTTTCTACCTTCGCAGCCAGATAATAGGCAAAGACCAGGAGTAAAATTACCAGGGCGCTAAGCCCGATCTCCCAGAGCCGTTCCATCTGAACGTGCTCCACATGTGATATCTCGATCTCGACCAGCAGTATCCGCCGAACCGAGGCTATTATCCCGATAGAAAGAAAAGGTCCGAGTGTAAATCTTTGTTTCTTAAGGAAACGGATAATGGTCCAGAAAAGCTCAAGGATAATCAGAGCCAGAAGCACATCATTCACCAGGCTGATTATGGCCACGCGGGATGGCTGCATAAGATTAATAATCCCATAATACATGATGAATCCGCAGGCGATAAGCAGTAAAAGACCCGCCAGCACGTGAAAGGCAATGTCCGCATGAACAAGTATTCGTCTAATCTTCTCTTTCAGATCCGGTCTTGATTCCTGCATATCAGCGCCTTTTTATTGTCTTGTCTCACATGCGTATCTTGATATTTATGATATACTTATGCCATACAAATCCCCCAAAGAAAAGTAATAAAATAAGGGTAGAGCAGGGAACCGGCATAGTGGTGTTGTTCTATCTCTAATTCCCTACTCTACCCAAATTTTCGTTTATATATCAACACACTCCTCGGCGGGATTCCTCATCGGCGAATCGGCTCCTTTACCGGCCGCGCCCTGAAGCAGCATTATATCTTCAGCCGCGATTATCCTGTTGATGTCCAGGATGATAATAAAACTCTCGCCCTGTCTGGCCATGCCCTGGATAAAATCCGTTCCAAGGCGCATCCCCATCTTGGGCGGGGGTTCGATTTCATTGGCCGCTATCTCCAGGACTTCCTTGACCGAGTCCACCAGGCACCCTATGGTGGCCGATTCATCATCAAAATCCACCTCAACGATCACGATGCAGGTATCAACCGTCCGCCCGGCCGACGGCATCCCCAGCTTTAAACGCATATCCATGACCGGAACCACGTTGCCCCTCAAGTTTATCACGCCGCAGAGGAAGTCCGGCATGCGCGGAATCCTGGTAATGGTGGTATATTCAAGGACCTCTTTCACCCTTGAGGTCTCGAGCGCAAAGTTTTCTCCGCCTAAGACAAATGTAAGGTACTGTTTAATATCAGCCATGACTAAGTCTCCTTTTGGGCTAAAATCTTTCAAATTCCTGATCGGATATATCCTTGTCTTTCATTTTCAGGTCTATCCCGGTCGATTTATGCGCTATGGCCGGTCTGATATCCGTCTTATGTAAGGCGGATTTTGTTGCCGGCGCCGTTTTTTTCCTTTCCGGGCCGCGAGTCTGAGAAATATGCCCGGCGGCCGGTTTTTTCACAGTGCGTTCACCATGCCCGTCCAGTTTGAAAAATCCGATAGTTTCCAGGAGGTTCTCGGCCTGGGCGGAGAGTTCTTCAGCGGTGGACGACATCTCTTCCGCCGCGCTGGCATTCTGCTGCACCACCTTATCCAGTTGCTGGATAGCCTGGGTCACCTGTTCAACGCCGCTGGCCTGTTCAGTGCTGGAGGCGTTTATCTCCTGAACCAGCTCGGCGGTCTTCTGTATATTGGGAACCAGCTCGGCCACCAGAGTGCCGGCGCGTTCGGCCACCTGAACGCTGCTGCCGGACAGGTTGGCGATCTCCTGGGCCGCGGTCTGGCTGCGCTCGGCCAGCTTGCGCACCTCGGCCGCCACCACGGCAAAGCCCCGTCCGTGTTCCCCGGCCCGGGCCGCCTCGATAGCCGCATTTAAAGCCAGGAGATTTGTCTGGCGGGCGATTTCTTCAATGATGGATATTTTTTGCGCAATCTGCTTCATGGCTCCGACCGCTTCCGCCACGGCATTGCCGCTTTCCTGGGCATTGCCGGCGGCCTTCTCGGCAATAGAAGTCGTTTGTTTGGCGTTGTCTGCGTTTTGCGTCACCGTGCTGTTCATCTCCTCCATGGAGCTGGAGACCTCCTCAATGGAAGCCGCCTGCTCGTTCGCCCCCTGCGAGAGTTGTTCCGCCCCGCTGCTCGTCTGCTGACTGCCGGAGGCCACATTATCGGCCGCATCCTTTATCTGGCCGACGATATCTCTCAACCCCACAATGGTCCTGTTAAGACTGTCAACGAGCCGACCCACCTCATCATCCCGTTCGGCTTTCGGTTCGATGGTAAGATCTCCGTTACTGAACTTATCCATGTTTTCCACGAGCATGGCCACCTGTCTTGCCAGGTATTCCCGCTGCTCATCGGCCTCTTTCTGCAGGCGTTTGACCTCTGTTATGTCGATGATTACCTCTATGCCGCCGTAAGGCTTGCCCTGTTCGTCAAAGAGGGCCGAGCAGGCCGCCTGGATGGGCACCTTTCTGCCGTCCCTGGTCTCGGCCACCGTCTCACCGTTGATTACCTCACCGGTGCGCATGCAGTTCTTTATGGTACACTGGTTGGTGCCGCAGAAGGGGCGTCCTGGCTAACTGGGCGCAGGTCATCTTCCCCACCACCTCATCCCGTGCATAGCCCATGGCCTTGAGGGCCGCATCATTTATGGAGGTGACGACCAGGTCCTTATCGGTTACAAACATCGGTGCGGCGACGGATTTAAGGATGTTATCCGTCTCCCACTTGGCGCGGACCGCCTCAGACCGATCTATAATAACCTCCATGCCGCCATAGGGATTGCCCTGTTCGTCAAAGAGGGCGGAGCAGGCCGCCTGGATGGGCACCTTCCGGCCATCCCTGGTCTCGGCCACCGTCTCACCGTTGATTACCTCACCGGTGCGCATGCAGTTCTTTATGGTACACTGGTTGGTGCCGCAAAGGGGCGTCCTGGCTATCTGGGCGCAGGTCATCTTCCCCACCACCTCATCCCGTGCATAGCCCATGGCCTTGAGGGCCGCATCATTTATGGAGGTAATGACCAGGTCCTTATCGGTTACGAACATGGGTGCGGCTATCGAGGCTACGATATTTTCGCATTGCCTGGCCCTGGCCTTGGCCTCGTTAAGCTCCCTTAACAGTGCATCATTGGTTCCAACCTTTTTAACCTCTTTCTTACTCTTAATAGGCATTTCCTTTCCTCCTTATTTTGTTGGTCAGGCCTACCGCCTGTATTCCTTCTTTCGTCTTAGTTACGGCTGCATGAACTTATAACATAATAGGGGAAGTTACTGAATTCCGGCTTCGATATATCTGAATTTAGGGTTGGCTAACTCATAAAAAGACCAAAATATCACGCAAAGCCGCTAAGGCCGCAAAAAGAATAAAATCTGGAACTCATGAACTCATGAAAAAATCTTTTATTACTGATTTCTTGATTTCCAGATTTTCATTTTTCCTTCGCGGTCTTCGCGCCTTGGCGTGAGAAATTGACTTTTTATGAAGCCGTCAAGTCAAGGTTAGGAGGTGGATAAGGTATAAATGACGGTCCCGGTTTAGATAAGAATCAGGCCTTCGCGGATGGCAAGCCTGACCAGTTCGGCTATGCTGTGGATTTTTAACTTTTTCATGATCTGCTGGCGATGGGTCTCGACCGTCTTTGTGCTCACGTGCAGGGCGGTGGCGATTTGCTTTGTAGATTTACCCTCTGCCATAAGCTGTGCCACCTCGCGCTCCCGGTTGGTCAGAGCGGAAAAAATCGAAGATTGCACTTCAGCCATCTTATGCAGATAGTCCTTGACCACGATATGGGCTATGGTAGGGGACAGGTAGGTCTGGTTGTCTGTCACGCATCTAACGGCGCGGACCAATTCGGCGAAGGCACAGTCTTTTAATAGATAACCCGAAGCCCCTGCCTTGAGGATATCGAGCACGAACCGCCGGTCCGAATATATCGACAAGGCCAGTACCTTGACGCCGGCAACCTCGCCGGTGACCT
The DNA here is from genome assembly GCA_031082315.1 of Thermodesulfobacteriota bacterium. NCBI lineage: Bacteria > Pseudomonadati > Thermodesulfobacteriota > Thermodesulfobacteriota bacterium. The sequence continues at coordinate 37,331 of JAVHLC010000005.1, read as the reverse complement.
GACGGGTGGCCTCTATGCCGTTCAGACCAGGCATGGCTACATCCATAAGGATCACGTCCGGCCGCAGTTCCCGGGCCAGACGCACGGCTATCCTCCCGTCTTCCGCCTCGCCGAGCACCTCCATATCGGGCTGTTTCTCAAGTAAGGCGCGAATACCTTCGCGTACGATAGTATGGTCATCAACCAGGAGAATCTTTATACTCAATCTATTTGCCTTTCAGCTCACTTCCGGCATGTTGCCGGGACTATTACGGTAACCCGTGTTCCCTTACCGGTCGTGGAATTGATTTCCAAATGTCCCCCCAGATGTCTCAGCCGCTCACGAATGCTGAAGAGGCCGAAACCGGGAGTTCCGGCCGGATAGGAGTTGACGTGGGAGGCATCAAAGCCGATGCCGTTGTCGTGAACGTGGATTTGGACATTATCGCCGTCCCTTGTGATGGAAACCCGGGCCTTTTGCGCCTGCGCATGTCTGGCGATATTTGTCAGCAGTTCCCGCACCACCTTAAAGAGGAGGATACGGGCGTCCTCGTTCATCGGTATATGCTGTCCGTCACCCGTAAATTCGAACCGGACGCCATGCTCCTGTTGCATGCGCTCGCAAAGCCACTCTACCGCATCCTCAAAACCCGAATAATAAAGGATGGGGGGGCTGAGTTCAAATGTCAACGACCGCACACGTTCAATCACCTGATGGAGAAGGGCGGTAATTTCGTTCAACCGGGCCGCAGTTCTGGTGGAAGAGACCGATTGTTGCAGCATCTCCAGCTTAAGTTTGGCAGTGATCAGGGCCTGGCCTATATCATCGTGTATATCCGTGGCAATACGCCGCCTCTCCCGCTCCTCGGCCAACGATAATTCCATGGCTAACGACTCGAGCTGCTTCTGGTAATCGCGAATCCGCTGTTCCGCTTCCATGCGTTCGGTAATATCGCGTCCCACCGACTGAAACTCAACAATGCGCCCCTGTTCGTCCAATATGGCGCGGTCATTCCACTGCTGCCAATGGATGCCGTCCGGTACAATAACACGATGCTCGTACATGGCAACGGGATTTTTCGGGGATAGAGACGAAATTTGATTTTTGACGCCTTCCCGGTCCTCTTCGGGAATGAGCAACAAAAAATCGTGGCCGATTAATTCCTCACGCCTTTTGCCGAAATACCGGCAGTAAGCCTCATTGACAAAGGTAAGGGTCCCATCCGGCAGGAACCGGCAGATAAATTCAGTCTGATCCTCAACGACCGCACGGTAGCGCGCCTCGCTTTCCCGCAGCGCCTTCTCTGCCTGCTTTCGGACGGTAATATTCCGGGAGATTTCCACCACTAACCTGGGCCGGCCGTCTTCGTGCCGGGCCGCCACACCGGCCACGCACCAGAATACCATCTGCCTCCCATCGGCCCTGATAACCTCCGTTTCCTGGTCGTGAACCTTTCCATCCTCAAAACACCTTCGCGCCACGCACGGTTCACAGGGATTATCATACCCATGGTAGGCCCTGTAACACTTCTTGCCGACCAGATCCGGCCCGAACAATTCCCTGGCGACCTCGTTTGCCCATACAATGTTGTGGTTTTCATCGATCATGCTCATGTGGTCTGTTATCGAGACAATAATCCCCGCCAATATCTCCTCATTCGTCCCTGATATCCTCTCCGCCCGCCCGGTCCTGTCCTCCGGTGCCTCCCATTCAGCAACTTTTTTGCCCAGTTGTGCCACCTCATCTATGAGTTGGCCCTTTGCCTTGCAACTGTCTCTCAGAATAAGCCTCCTAAGATAGTAAACCGGGGGGCAGTTTAGCCGTCCGTGGCCGGTTGAGCGCTGCGACCTGAACTTGTATCCGGCCTTTGTATCACCTATCCATTTTCCTTAATTTTACGGGAGAGTTGCCTTCCTATCTCACCTATCTTTTTATGATCCTCATCTGACGGAGGGCCGTTTACCTCAAGGGTGTCGATTACCTCTATCTTTGTCGGCCCTAATACTTCCAGGGCCTGTCTGCGCGCTCCCCCGCCCCAGCCGTAAGAGCTTAGGACAACCCCGTATTTCAACGGCGGCCGCAATGCCTTTGCCAGATTTGCGGCGTGCGCAGCCACCGGATGCATTCCGCCCAGTACGGTCGGTGTGCCGAGTACAATGGCGCGCGCATCGACCAGGTCTCCGGCTATATCTCCGATATCCGAATTGACAACGTTATACAGGCTCACCTCAATACCCTCGGCCAAGAGCGTCTCCACCATGGTTTTTATCATCGCCTCGGTAGATTTCCACATGCTGACATAAACCACAATCGCCTTTTCCCTCGTCTCTCCGGCCGTCCATTTACGGTAAACCTCCAGTATCTTTTCCGGGTTTTTATAAACAGGGCCGTGGCTGGGGGCAATGACCTTGATCTCTAAATCCTGTATCTTTTCCAAGGCCTTTTGACCCATCTTTCTGAAGGGCATCATGATCTCCCCGAAATATCTCTTGGCCAATGGCAGTATGTCTTCAACTTCGTTGTCATACAGCCCAAAGGCGGTATGCGCCCCAAAAAAGTCACAGGAGAAAAGAATCTTATCCTCGGCAAGATATGTAAACATGGTCTCCGGCCAGTGTAAAAAAGGCGCCTCGATAAATTTCAGGGTCTTGCCGCCGAGTTCAATCGTATCCCCGTCTTTAACCGCCCTTATCCTTTCTGCCGGCACGTTATAGTAGATCTGCGCCATTTTTGCGCCCTTTTCTGTGGTAATAAGCTGCGCCCCTTTATATAACTCCATCATGACAGGGATGGCGCCGGCATGATCCGGTTCGGCATGGTTCATTATAATGTAATCTAGCGGGGCTTCACCTATCACTTGCGCGATCTTTTCTTCCAGCTCCCTCTCGAATCCGGGATTCACCGTGTCGATGAGCGCCGTTTTTTCTTTTCCCCGCACCAGATAAGCGTTGTACGTTGTCCCCTGGGGAAGTGGAATCAGGGCGTCAAAGATTCTGCGGTTCCAGTCCTTTATCCCCACCCAATATATTCCTTCAGAGATTTCGGGTACGTTGTATGTTTTCATAGCCATCACCTCACAATCTCATTATTTCTTACGGCTCCGGCAACATTTCCGGAACTCGTCAGCCATCTCCTTGATCTCTGCGAGGTCCCGCTGCATCTCACTCCAGCCGTACCAGAGTGCATAATCAGGATTGGCGTGGAATGTGCCCTGAAATGTCCTCATCCGATGTTTTAGAAACATCACAAAGAGTTTCTGTTCAATGACCGTGGGAGCATCGTGGAAGGTCAGTAAGTCCGGGAAGGCATAGGCATAGTTTTTCGGTTTAGGAAGAATTCCATCCTTGTATAAGGCAGCCACCGTGCGGATGGCCTCGGCCAGGAGATGATCCGCCTCCTTAATCATACGGTCGCCTTTCTCCATCTCCCTCCCGGCAAAATTGGCAGAGTGGCACTGATTACAGGTTTTGATCATCTTGTCGCGCTCTTTCTGCCAATCTTCCGGCGTGAGCCTGGCCACATCTGCCGCCTTCACCACATCCAGCCGCGGAGTTGGTTTCCCCATAGGGTCAAGTACACCCAAGGCCTGAAGAATGGTAACCCGGTCGTCAGCCCACTGTTTATCTTCCGGTAAGGGAAGCCTCACTGCCAGAAATCCCCAGGCGGTTCGGACCGCATGGTTGCCTTCCTGCATATGACAGGTCTGGCAGGTCGGCGCCGCAGTAGTCTCGGGAAGTGTCTTGTTCTGTCTTAACAAGTACCTGACCCCATGCTTGGAAGACGAATACATCTCCCATTGAGGGTGATCAAAGCCCATGTGGCAGGTCTGGCATGCCTGTGGCTGTCTTGCCTCCTGAACCGAGAAGGTGTGACGGGTATGGCACGCGTCACAGGAAGCCACGCCAAATGCGGCCCCCTCCTTTCCTAAATCCTTTATCTCCTGTTCCGTCTTCAAACCGATCTTGTGACACCCGCCGCAACCCTTCAGCCCTTCTGTCAGGGCCATGGGCTGCCAGTGAGCGGTGGGCATGGCCTTCATCGCCGCCCAGGCCATGGCATGTTTCCCTTTTTTGAACTGCTGAACGCGGTCTTCATGGCAGTTACCGCAGGTCTCCGGAGTTGGGATTCGGGCCTTTGCCACATCCTGAGTCGATTTGTGTTGGCCGCCATGACAGGCCGGGCAGTCGATGCCGTTCTCGCTATGCTTGCTGGCCTGCCAATCAGAGACGATATGGGCCGTGACTTTCCGGTGGCAGTCCGCGCATTCCTGCGCTGAAGCGCTGAGAGAAAAGAGCAGGGCCACGAATAACATAAGGCTAACTCTGTACACCATAATGCACCTCCATCATTTTGTCTTAAAAAATTTTTTAAAGGCTCTCCGCCTCTACTAAATGCACCTTGTCTCCGGTCCGGCATTGCTCGGCGTGAGGACACCACCCGGCACAGCCCGGGTCGAGACGGGGATTCCTGAATCTGAGACCGCAGACAAGGCACTTGCGCGAACTGTCGTCCTTGAAAAATTCCACGGGCGTGCTGCACACGGGACAAGTTACCTCGAAGATATCTTCGGGCTTCCAGTACATGGTATCCTGGCCGGGGCATCTGGACATAATTTGTCCTCCTTGAATAGTTCAAATGCCATTTCGCTTCATTTTTTAGGCGCATGTTTTTTTAACCAGGCCAGCAGCTTCATTTTCAATTTTGTGCCGGGGCATCCTTTCTGACCCATCACTTTCCCTAGGGGACAGGCCTGGCATGTTGACCCTTCTGATTTTTGCATGGTCATCTTGTCTCCTCCTTATTTTTTCTTCACCTGTAATATAAGCACTAAGGAGGCAAATAACCTTGACTTAAGTCAAAAGGCTTACATAGGGGTTAGGCCGGTCGATATATCCTCTAACGCCTGCCGATTGAGGATGCAAATGGTGTCCTGTTCTATCTCTATGATGGCTTGCTCCTTCAATTTTCTAAAGCTCCTGGAAAGAGTTTCGCTTACGGTGCCCAATCTTGAGGCCAGTTGGTTTTTACTTATCTCCAAAACAAACTTATCCCCTTTGTATCTGTCTGCTGTGTTTAGCAAATAAGCAGCCAGTCTGGAGGAAACATTCATCAAAGAGAGTTCTTCTACCAACTTAGTGAAATACCTGAGCATCCTGGCTAGATTAGCCATCATGTTCAGACTGAGTTGAGGCTGCTCCTGAATTAGCCGCAAAAATCTCTGTTTAGGGAAAAAAAGGATCTCCGTATCTGTTAAGGCCTCGGCTGAGGCCGGATAGGTAGTCCCGTGGAATAGGGCTACCTCGGCAAACATGTCACCCGTAGAGAAAAAATGGATGATCTGCTCCTTGCCCTCCGGAGATGTTTTAAATATCCTTACCTTACCAGACAGGATTACATAAAATCCCTTTGCCACATCTCCTTCTGAAAAAATAAGCCCTCTTTTCTTATACCGCTGCCTGACGGATATGGAAGACACCTCCCGCGAGTCTTTATCGCCCAGTCCGGCAAAAAGCGGGCATCTACTCAGCGCGCTTTCCAATGCCGATTCACCCATGAATTGTCTCCTGACATGAGCTCTTTCTAAAGGACCACGTCGATTTTAACATGAAGGGTCTTCGCGTAATCGAGTGGGTAATTTGTTACTCTTCTCTATTCCCCTCTTTGGAAAAGAGGGGCTTTAGGGGAAATTTTATAAATCATAATTGTTTTAGGCTCTTATTATACGAAAGCATAGTTACTACCAGGCGTTTTCAAATCCCCCCTCGCCCCCCTTTACTAAAGGGGGGATGATAAGAAGCACGCCTTATTTTAAGAGAAAATTACCCACACTCTTTCACGATGAGCCACCATGAAAAGAGCGGGTTAAAGTATCAAACGGAGTTGCACGTTAAGTTCACGTTTTTTCTTTATTAAATTTTCGCTATATACAATGATATTGTCAAATATTTTGTAAAAGCTGGGCGGCCAACAGATAAAATCCCATATCATTTTTGTACTTACTACTATTTCTGTGATAAAGTAAGCTATAAGGAGATCGAAAGCAGTGTCAAGCAAATCCATATTACCTTCAGGCGAACTTCCCGCAAATGATAAAGGCCGGTGGGAGCTAACGTCTCCAAACGCAGGTTGTGCCGAAAACGGGCGGCTGCAAACAGTATAAGGAAATATGACCGGGCACATTTACATCCAGCCGATTTCATCGTCGATAGGTAGAGAACCCGATGCGTGGCTATTAGAAAAAATAGCCCATCGGCTTGCCGGGATATTTAATGCAAGGGTCATCATAGAAAAGGAACCCATACCTATCCCGGACACGGCTTATAATCCCCGACGGCGCCAATACAGCGCCGAACTACTTGTCCAGTCTCTTGAAAGAGAAAAGAAATCCGGAAAGGTGCTGGCCGTGGCCGACTTTGACCTCTATGCGCCTTCTCTGAATTTTGTCTTTGGCCTGGCCGGTCTGCTTACGGATATAGCCGTAATCTCCATTGCCCGCCTCAGGCAGGAGTTTTATCAACTGCCGGCGGATCCGGCTCTGCTCACCACGCGGGCAATCAAGGAGGCGGTGCATGAGGTAGGACATCTCTATGGGCTATCCCATTGTCCGGACACACGCTGCGTCATGCATTTTTCAAATAGCCTCCAGGATACGGACAGGAAAAGTGAAGAACCCTGTGCGAAGTGTAGAGAAATGATAAAACAGACGGAAAAACCAAAATAGGCAATGTCAAAAACTCTATGAAAAAGAAACCACAGAGTACACTGAGGAAAGACGACTTGAACCGTTTGAACAGGTTAAGCAGTTTGAACTGTTATTGATGAGGCGAGATGATATGAAGAAATATAAAGTAATCGTTATAGGCGCCGGACCGTCCGGTCTTTTTAGCTGTCTGGAATTGACTAAAGCCGGAATCGGCCCCATACTGCTTATTGAACAGGGCAAAGACATTTACGAGAGGACAGATCGCTCCGGTAAAGACCTCCTCTGCGGATGGGGAGGCGCCGGGGCCTTCAGTGACGGCAAACTCACCCTTTCCCCGGATGTAGGAGGATTTCTGGGTGAGATTATACCCCGGAAAGAAGTAAAAAGCCTCCTGCAGCAGGCCGATGATATATTCCTTTCCTTCGGCGCCCCTGCCAAAACCTACAGCCCGCCACGGGAGGTCCTGGATAACCTGGAAATACAGGCCAAGCTGGCCCAGATGGAGTTTATCTATTCACCCATAAGACATCTGGGTACGGAGAACTGCGTAAGGGTCCTGACCAACATCCGGGAATATCTACAGGACAAAATCGATATCCGGACAGAGACAAAAGTGGATCAGATTGTGGTGGAATCAGGCCAGACAAAGGGAGTGCGATTACCTTCCGGGGAGGTCTTGCGGGGAGAATATGTGATTGCCGCTCCGGGCCGGGTAGGGGCTAGCTGGATGAAAAAAGAAGCGGCCCGTCTGGGTCTTACGGCCACGCCCAATCCGGTGGACCTCGGCGTCCGGGTAGAAGTGCCCGCGGTAGTGATGCAAAAGCTGACAGATGTGGTTTATGAGGCCAAGCTTATCTACTATTCACAGACCTTTGACGACCGGATTCGAACGTTCTGCATGAATCCCTATGGCGAGGTGGTCAGCGAGGCCGTCGATGGCCTCATCTCCGTAAACGGCCATAGTTACGCGGAAAAACGCTCGGAAAACACAAATTTTGCGCTTCTGGTGAGCAGTCGCTTTACCGAGCCTTTTGATGATCCTATAGGCTATGGCCGGGCCATCGTTTCCCTGGCCAATCTGTTGGGCAGCGGGGTAATAGTCCAACGCCTGGGCGATCTGCTGGCCGGGCGGCGCACCACCGAAAAAAGAATTTCCCGATGTATCACCCGTCCGACTCTGCCCGAGGCCACACCCGGCGACCTCAGCTTTGTTTTCCCTTACCGCCACCTTAAAAATATCATGGAAATGCTGGAGGCCCTGGAAAGGATTGTGCCCGGTGTATATTCCCGGCACACACTCCTCTACGGAGTGGAGGTTAAGTTTTACTCACACCGCATTCGTTTGAATACCGAACTGGAATCAGAGGCCAAAAATCTCTTCATCACAGGAGATGGGTCAGGCATTACACGCGGGCTTATACAGGCTTCGGTGAGCGGTCTGGTGGCCGCCCGGGCCATTATCAAACGGCGCAAAGTTCAGCCTAGAAAAAATTCAAACCTAATATCTTAGAGATACGCCACAGCTTACCGGCAGGCTCTGTCTCTTCCTCCGGTCCGGTTGATGGGTCAAGCAAGACCTTGGACAGGGATTCAATAGAACGGGAAAAGCCCGATTGAGAAAATTCGGTAAAAAGCGGCCTTTTCTTCAGCTCGGCCTTGTTAATAACCTCAGACTCATAAGGCAGGGAGCCCATATAGTTCGGCCTTAAAACAAACTCTGTCTCATCGGAATTTATGTTCTCGTCCGCGGTTTTTACGATATTTTCAAAAACCATCCTGCCCTGCCGGGGATTCCTCGTCTGATTGACCGCTATGTAGGGCGCAAAACAATCTTTGGCCTCATATTTCTTATTACGTCTGAGTTTGTTCTCGATTTCCATAAAACGCTGGAAAGCGGCTTTTACACACGCATATCCGCTGATTATATCCTGAGGCGTAGTTACAATGATTATCTCGTCCATCGCCAGGGCAAAGTCGAGCACCGCATAGCTGATACCCGCCCCAAGATCAAATATGGTCATATCATAATACTTGCTTGTGGCCAAAAAATGTTTAATAAACTTATGCCGCTGGGCATAATTGAGATTGGCCAGCTTGTACTCTCCGGAGACCCCTCCTATTAGTTCAAAACCGTAAGCAGTCCGGTAAATAATCTCCTCTATCTTTTTCGCATGGCTGAAAAAATGCTGGAGGGTACATGAAGGGAATATCCCCAGCTTGTTGGAAACATCGGCATTGGCCAGATCGCCGTCGATAAGGAGGATGTGTTTACCCAGTTTAGACAGGGCACAACTCAGGTTAATGGAGACGTGCGTCTTGCCCACCCCTCCCTTATTCGAAATAACCGCAAAGGTCTTATGGGTGGGCCGGATGTCCTCCAGTCGGCCTGCCTCGGCATCATTATATTCCAGGTCTCCGTAAAATGTATCAATCGCCGTTAATATCTCAGCAGCAGGCACGGTTACCGGTATCACGTCCTTACCAGTATAAGATTTAACGGCCTCCAGGGTTTCATAATCGTCGGAGTCAGCCACGGCCACCTGAAGTTTTTCATCTACGACTTTTAACGGCATGCATATAAAATTCCGGGCAAAGACGCCGTTAAGCTGTCTCACTGCCTCATTTTCAATACCCATAGCCGCCAGGCCTGTAGTTAATGGCCTGGCCCCGGCAGATACACAAATCTCGCCAGTCTCCATTGGATCCCTCTCGTTTTGAGCTGATAAGCATTCAGCGGTCAGCAGGGAAAGGTTTATGGTGCATTTGATAGCTGAACGCTTATTTATAAGAATCGGCAGGAAAAACAACTAACTTTAAATAGAAAGGTAATTAATTGAAATGTGTGACAACGGCTATCGTAACTTTTATAATTTTCCAACCCGATAATATCCTTTTTTTCATGTTAGACAAAAAGTAGGCTGTTTCTGAGGGAGGCTACTGACTCATCTATAGGAGTGCCTTCTGGCCACGGTCCGCCTTCGGCGGGCCGCGTGCGCCAGAGGCGAACGGGACGGTGGGTAATAGAATACCACATTGTGGAAAATATTTTCCCTTGAAAGGGTAAAATATTACACACAGAACGCCGCGCTACTAACAAAGACCAATTAAAACAATAGATTACAGACAACGGAGTGATGGCATGAAATATGCTCGCCCATAGCAAGGAGGGAAAGGGCATGCCACAAAGAGGTAACGGAAACAATACCAGTCTAAGATCCGCATTCGCCGGGGGGCGAACATCTTCGACCGGGGTGGAATATAAAAAACCGGTAATATGTATTGTATGCGGTAAAAAATGGGAGGTGGCCTGTTCTACTCCTTATCAATCTAACAGCCCATCCTCCGGGCTGTGTGATATCTGTCAGGTACAAACTGTAACCCCGGTTATTCGCAGAAGGCAATTAAAAGAAGGTAATTTTGATTGCTTTGGTAAGGCCGCTGGTGGGTTTTGTGACCAGTCTAACTGCAAGTATTTACTGCCATGCCTTCACCTTTCCGCCGTTGCAGCGTCTTGCAAAGAAAACTCAGCCACTTTCCATGAGAGAATCTAAGCAATAGAGCTGGGAGAGAGAGAAATGTTGACCAAAGAATCTGTTGCCGCTAAGTATAACAGGAACAGTTCGCCTCGTCTAATCTGCCTGTGGCATGATCGGACAGCCGTGATGACGATACCCATGGGATATCGCCTTCCCTTTTCTGTGTTATTTATCCTCTCCTGCTCAATACTTGATTATCTCTTTACCGTAAGACACATGATCACGCTTGGACTAAGAGAATTGAACCCGGTCATGTATTATCTCTTTACACTGGGCGGGTATCAGGCATTCCTCTTCAAATATCTTATGACCGCCGGAGGCCTGCTCCTGCTCTGTGCCCTGAGCAGGCATCTGCGCGTCAACTGGTTAATTACCGGCATTGCTGTCTTATACAGCGTAGTTACCCTGTATCATGTCTTCCTGCTTCGCTTTGCGTGAGAGTAAGCTTCCAGCTATCAGCCATCAGCCATGAGCTATCATGCCTGTTTTATTTCTTCTCCTTGAGTCTTTTCAGGACGTCTCCTAATTTCCTTAGTTCTTCACCGTATGCGGCCCAGTTTTCCTCTTTCAGATATCGCCGGGCATTTTCAAAATGATGCCAGGCCGACTCCCCGAGATCAGAAGGCCGCCCTTCGGCTGCGGACGGAGCGGATGCCGTCGCCTGGACTGCCGCAGGAAGTCTTGTTCCAAAGACCCTGGCCAAGGATTGCTCCAGCGTCTCTTCCATCGCTATCGAGTTTTCGTAGGCTACGATAACACGTTTTAATTCAGGGATCTGTCCGGTTTCAGCCTTGAGGTATATGGGCTGTACATAAATCAGGGATTCCTCGACGGGGATAACGAGGAGCGTCCCCGGAATAACGTTTGAGCCTCGCTGATCCCAAAGCGAAAGCTGCCGGGAAATCTCCGGCTCCTGATTGATCCTGGACTCGATTTGTCGTGGTCCGTATATGAGTTTCTGTTTTGGAAAGCGATAAACTACTAACTTTCCATACTCTTTGGGGTCACATTTGGCACACATCCAGGCGGCCAGATTATCTTTCTTACTGGGATTAAACGGTGTCATGAGGATGAACTCCTCTTTGTCCTCGCCCGGAAGACGCATGATGGTATAATAAGGCTCCATCTGGACATTTTCGGCGCGCAGACTTCCCGGTATTTCCCATAGATCCTCTTTGTTGTAAAAGGCATGGGGCTCTGTCATGTGATATGTGGTATATATGTTTGCCTGGGTGCGGAAGAGCCAGTGCGGATAGCGGAGATGATTCTGAAGATCGGCATCCATGGCGGAAAGAGGCTTGAATACACCGGGGAATATCCTGGCATAGGTGCGAATTATCGGGTCGTCGGCATCCTTGATAAAAAAGTTCACATTCCCATTGTAAGCATCGACCACGGCCACTACCGAGTTGCGTATATAATTATCCCCGCCTTTCACCCGTCTGGAATAGGGATACAGATCGGAAGAGGTATAACCGTCTATAAGCCAATAAAGCCTGCCGCCGGAAATTACCATATATGGGTCGCGATCTATCCGGAGGAAAGGGGCCAGTTTTTTTACCCGCGAATAGACATCGCGGTCAAACAGAATGCGGCTTCCGGGTGTTATATCCGTAGAAAGAAGTATCTTCAAAGAACTAAACCGAAACGCCCACAATGCCTTGTCCAATACTGAATTTATTGTGATCCCGTCCCTGCCCTCGTAGCGGGCAAATACATTTTGTTCCCCGGAAGGATAATCAAATTCCTTAAGCCTGGTATTGACAAAGACATAGTCGTTATCAATCTCTCCGAAGTAGATCTCAGGCCTGTCCACCTTGAGATTGGTCTTGGAAACCGGCGGGATATCCTGAATCATGAGCGCCGGCAGCCCCTCCCGGGTCACCTGATTAACCACGCCCAGGGTCAGTCCATAACCGTGGGTATAAATCTGGTGCTCGTTAATCCACACCCGGCTGGGAAGATCGTCATAGGAAAGCTCCCGCGGCGAAAGCATGACCTGACGGTATTCGCCGTTTATATAGTAGCGGTCATTATCCACAGACAGGAACTTGTAATAGGTCCGTATCTCCTGGATCTGACCATACGTCTCAAGCAAAGGCTGGTGATCCCAGAGCCGTATGTTCTTGATGGTCAGGTCGTTTCTGGCCAGGCTTTCCGGCGTCAAGGAGGCGGCGGCGGAAAGGTCACGCTCCTCGACACTCGTAATGCCGTACCCGGCGCGCGTAGCCGCTATATCACGCATGAGGTATGGGGTTTCCTTGGCTATCTCATTCGGCAACACCACCAGGCGCTGGAGGGCCATGGGGTAGATATGGATACCGAGGAGGTAGATGCCGGCAAAAGCGGCCAGCGTGCCGTAGATGGCCTTAACATTATAGCGAAAGAAGTTATAAAAGAAAGCGCCGGCTGTGCCCAGGGAAATCGCGACCATTACATTCAAGGCCGGAAGAAGCCCGTTTTCATCTGCGTAACCGGCCCCGAAGACAACGCCGCGGCTTGCATAGAGCAAGTCGTACCGTGCCAGAAAAAAATAACCGGCTATAATAACAAAAAACGGCGCGCCAAACAGGACCAGATATCTCTTGGCCGGCAGCCGGAAATCGACGCCTTGCGGCGACAGCACAATCTGCAGGCGGAGGGCGAAGATTCCCATGGCAGCTAAAAACATTACAAACAGGAGTCTGAACAGCCACCCGATCAAGAGTTCGATAAACGGCAACCTAAAGATATAAAATCCGATATCATGTCCAAAAAGCGGGTCGCTCTTGCCGAATGGGACTCCGTAAAAGAAACTGAGAAAAGCCTCCCACTGGGCCGCCCCATAAAAGGCCATTACTACACCTATCAGAATGGACGCGCCTTTTAAGAGATAGGGGATCTTCTCTGACAGGCGATCCATGGCCGAAAACTGTAGATACTCACCGGAGCCGAGGACCGCCGGTCCGCCCCAGCGCTGAGCGAAAATCCCGTTCAGATAAAAAAGCAGGCCGGAGACCAGACCAAAGACCAGCCCCAAAAGGGCCTGGATATTGAAGACCCGGGTAAAGAGCAGAGAAAGATCGAGGGAATCAAACCACAGCCAGTCCGTATAAAGGGCTGCCGCCGTCTGCCCAAAGATCAGGGCCAGGAATGCGACCGCCGCCGCTATAATAAGAAGACGTCTTGTTTTATCCACTTAATAGCTCCTTCTTTTTGTTTTTTTGACCGCGGCCACGATCCGGGAAGCGGCCCGGTAAATCTCCTCTTCGGTTGTATATCGGCCCACCGTCAGGCGTATAGCCCCCATCCCGACTTCCTTGGACACCCCCATGGCGGCCAGGACATGTGACAGGGTAACCGAACGGTCATGACAGGCCGCGCCGGTAGAGGCGCACAGCCCGGGGATAGCGTCCAGTATTTCCCCGCCCGCCAGGCCGGGGAAGGCGATATTCAGGGTATTGGGGAGTCTTTTATCCTTATGCCCGTTGAGCACTGCGTCCGGAATCTCTGAGGCGATTTTTTCAAAGAGTTGATCCCTCAGTCTCCTTTGCCGGTTTGTCTCATCATGCAGCCGCCGGGCGGCAACCGCGCAGGCCGCACCCAGGGCCACCGCCAGGATAACGTTTTCCGTACCGGCACGGCGGCCGCCCTCCTGACCCGCGCCATGCAGAAGCGGCTCCAGCGCAGCCCCCTCGCGTATATAGAGGGCGCCGATCCCTTTAGGCGCATAGACCTTGTGGCCGGCCACGGTCAGAAAATCTACGCCCATATCTTCAACGTAAGTCTCGACCTTTCCTACGGACTGCGCAGCATCACTATGGAAGTAAATACCATGTCCCCGCGCCACCGCCCCTATCTCGACTACGGGCTGGATAGTTCCGGTCTCATTGTTGGCATGCATGAGACTGACCAGGACGGTGTCCTTGCGTAGCGCCCGGCGGACATCATCCGGATCAACCATGCCATAGCTATCTACGGGAAGAAAGGTGACTTCCCAGCCATTCTCCATCAAAAAAATGGCCGGCTGCAGGATGGAAGGGTGCTCAATCCCCGAGGTGATGATATGCCTCCCCTTCTTGCGCAGGGCGTGAGCTACGCCTTTCAATACGGCGTTATTGGATTCCGTACCCCCGCTGGTAAAAACCACTTCCTGCGGCCTGCACCTAAGGAGTCCGGCAACCTGACCCCTGGCAGTTTCCACCGCCGCCCGGGCCTCCCGGCCCATTTGGTGCGAACTACTGGGATTGCCCCATTTCTCTTCTATAAAGGGCAGCATGGCCGCAGCCACTTCGCAGTCAACCGGGGTAGTGGCGTTGTAGTCAAGGTAGATCAATACAATTTCCTAATTGTACCGAAAATTCGGAAAACTCCAGCACGTCTTCCATACTATTGGCTCTGCCACCGGGAGTCAAGGGAAATGACATCCTTGATGGTCTCGTAAAAAGTAAAATTTTACCGCAGAGGTCACCGAGAGCGCTGAGATAACATATTGAATAGTTTGCAGTTTTTCTCTGTGGGCTCTGCGTACTCAGCGGTGAAAAGGCTTTTTTACGAATCGATCATCCTCGATACATTCCTGAAAAGGGGCATTTTGCGTTACCCTGCGGAGTATTTACCCAAAAATAATGTCTTGGGAAAACAGACTGAAAATAAATATATAATATAATCAATTGGTTATATATAAGCGCAGGGGTTGGCATAGAAATGGCAATTTAAAGATGGAGTAAAAGAGAAGGCAGAGCAACAAGTGACATCCAGTTTTGAACCCCGCATACTGACATTTATATGCACCGGCCATCCCTTGGATTTAACGAAACGCTTAAGAGGCCGGGCACCGGTTGATATCCGCTTAGTCAAAGTGACCTGCTCACACCGGATTGAGCCGGAGATACTGCTGGAACCGTTTCTGGCCAATTTTGACGGCGTCCTGATATTGGAATGCCCTCCGGATTACTGCCGCAACCGGGCAGAGACTGACTCCGGCGCTGAAAGATTCCACGAGATAGCTTCCTTACTTGCTGCGGCACACATACAAACAGACAGATTATGCCTTGACAGGATCCCGGCTATAAAAGGCAGAGGACTGCATGACATGGCCGGAAAATTTACAGAGAAGATAATATCCCTGGGTCCATTACATCTGAACAAAGTGGCCCGCGAAAAACTCAGGACGTTACAAAACAATCTTGAGACCAAAAGAATCCGGGGCCTTGTTGCCGCCGGGCTGAGTCAGGTGAACACCAGGAAAACCGGAAAGAAGAGACTATGTCCATCCTCAGGGGCCGCCCGTCAGGACGAATACATTAAAAATTGGCTCTCCGTCCTCATCGAAGAAAACCCCGTAACCCTCACGCACATCAGTGAAGTGATGGATATTGAGGTAGAGTATATATCCAAATACTTACTGGCCATGGAAAAGGAACAGCGTATTAAAATTCCAGCCGTGCTGAAAAAAGAAATTTCTTAGTTTTCATCCGGAAACCCAAAAATTCCGGATGAGCTGTCAGCGCTCAGCTATCTGCGTTCAGCTTAATGTGTTGCTTGTCTTCGTTTTTTTTCGCCCCGGCGAATCTGCCTATGACACGAGCTGACAGCTGATCGCTGAGAGCGTGAGGCCGGAAACAGTAGTTTCCGGATGAACACTACTTAGAAGTTCAATACATGAGATGGCAGACAGCCAGGGCAGCGCCGATACCGGCAACGTCGGCCGTGAGAGCGGCCGCCAAGGTATGGCGTATCCGGGTAACCCCTATGGCGCCGAAATAAATAGCCAGCACATAGAAGGTGGTTTCCGTCGATCCCTGCATGGTTGAAACCAGAAAAGATGAAAAACCATTCGGGTCACGGCTGACCACCTCGCTGACCAGACCAAAAGCGCCGGTCCCGGAAAGCGGCCGCATGAGGGCCACCGGCAGGGCATCGACCGGCATACCGATCAGAGCGGTAACCGGCTCCAGTATCCTGACCAATATATCAAATGCCCCGGAGGCCCGGAACATGCCAATGGCCACCAGGATCATAACCAGAAACGGGATAATACGAATGGCTACCTGAAATCCCTCCTTGGCCCCGTCCGTGGCCGCCTCGTAAACCCTGACCCCGCGCATATAGCCAAAGAGTAAAAGGCCGCACATGATAAGAGGCACCAGCCAATAGGTAATGACCTCTTTACCCAGGGCCAGGGCGTCGCCATCCCTGGTGAGCCGATAGATGAAGGCGCTGACTATAGCCGCCATGATGGAGATGGCCACCACCTTGCCCAGACGGCCGGGCGGTGACAGATCCACTTTTTCAGGCGTCTCTCCTCCTGAAGAGCCTGAGGCATCCCCGGGGTTAGCGGCAAAATCTACCGGGTATTCTTCCGGTTCGCTGCGCCGGGCCAGGACCTTGGCCGCGGCAATAGCTACTGCAGTCGAGCAAATAGTGGCAATAAGGGTGGGAATAATAATGGATGCCGGATCGGCCGCCCCGGCGGCCGCCCGCACCCCGATTATTCCAAGGGGCAGGACAGTGACGCTGGAGGTATTTATGGCCAGGAAAAGGGCCATGGCATTTGTTGCCTGCCCTTTATGCGGATTGAGTTTGTCAAGTTCCATCATGGCCTTTATGCCCATCGGCGTGGCGGCATTGCCCAGGCCGAGGACATTGGCCGAGATATTCATGATCATGGCCGACATGGCAGAGTGACCGGACGGCACCTCCGGGAACAGCCGCACCATTACCGGCCGCACTGCCCTGGCCACCATAGAAAGCAGTCCCCCAACCTCAGCCACCTTCATTAAGCCCAGCCAGAGGGCCATGATGCCTACCAACCCAATGGCCAATTCCACCGCGCCCTTGGCCGCCTCAAAAGAGGCATCCAGGGTCTCTTTCATCCTTCCGCTATAGGCCGCTGCCACCACGGACAGAAGGATCAGAAAAAGCCAGATGATATTGATTGCCGCCGGTTTTTTATTCATTGCCGGTTCTTAAAGTTCCTGACGGGAATGGATAAGGCATAACCGGGGCAAGAGTTTCACATTCCGGATAGTTTGTCAATGATAAGCGTTCGAACGTGTAAACGTCAAAGGCATCGCAATCCCCTCTTCATCGGGTCAGTCGTTCCTTCTTGGAAAGAAAATATTCTATGAACGGTATTGTCCCAAGTCGCAATCCCCTCTTCATCGGGTCAGTCGTTCCTTCGTTGTGGATTTGTACCGAAAAGAAGTAACAGCACGGTCGCAATCCCCTCTTCATCGGGTCAGTCGTTCCTTCCAGGCCTTGGTCGATGAAATTCAGGAAATTTTTGATCGGTCGCAATCCCCTCTTCATCGGGTCAGTCGTTCCTTCGCTATTGCGCAGGCCGAACAGATGATCTATCCCAGTCGCAATCCCCTCTTCATCGGGTCAGTCGTTCCTTCACAAAATTATGCCTCCCTTCGGAATCCCCGGAAATGTCGCAATCCCCTCTTCATCGGGTCAGTCGTTCCTTCACCAGGACTAACTATAGAACATATCACGTGTAAGAGTCGCAATCCCCTCTTCATCGGGTCAGTCGTTCCTTCATGTTCCGGTAGGTTATATCCCCGATGTGGGGCATATGTCGCAATCCCCTCTTCATCGGGTCAGTCGTTCCTTCTAAGTCGCAAAAAAGAATAGACCCGAACCAGCTCGGTCGCAATCCCCTCTTCATCGGGTCAGTCGTTCCTTCGCAGTTTGGAAATGTAAAAACAAGGCCGAAATGAGGTCGCAATCCCCTCTTCATCGGGTCAGTCGTTCCTTCCATCATGACCATACACGATCGTATCTGGCAGGGGGTGGTCGCAATCCCCTCTTCATCGGGTCAGTCGTTCCTTCCACAAAAAGATGTTTTTCATCCGCAAATATAACAGGGTCGCAATCCCCTCTTCATCGGGTCAGTCGTTCCTTCGGCAGAAAATACACAGATACCGGGCAACCCCAGGTGTGTCGCAATCCCCTCTTCATCGGGTCAGTCGTTCCTTCCAATATCCATAATGTAGATACCCGGCTCGAAATGGTGTCGCAATCCCCTCTTCATCGGGTCAGTCGTTCCTTCGAAACAGGGAAGCTAATAGAGAGCTACAATATCCAGTCGCAATCCCCTCTTCATCGGGTCAGTCGTTCCTTCCATTACAGGACGTGTTGAACGGCAATGTTGCAATACAGTCGCAATCCCCTCTTCATCGGGTCAGTCGTTCCTTCATTATCAGGGGTATTATATCAGTAGCTATAAATCAAGTCGCAATCCCCTCTTCATCGGGTCAGTCGTTCCTTCCAAGAATCATATCATGAATGGGATTCGCTGGAAGAGTCGCAATCCCCTCTTCATCGGGTCAGTCGTTCCTTCAAGAATCATATCATGAATGGGATTCGCTGGAAGGTCGCAATCCCCTCTTCATCGGGTCAGTCGTTCCTTCGCCGGCACGGGATAATTATGGGACCATATATCAGGGTCGCAATCCCCTCTTCATCGGGTCAGTCGTTCCTTCTGTATATGCATCGCATTATCGTACCGGCCGCAATCGGGTCGCAATCCCCTCTTCATCGGGTCAGTCGTTCCTTCAGCGGCCTCAAATCATAACGATAAATCAAGGCGATCAAGTCGCGTTTCCGCAGACCTCCGTAAGCCCTCAGTCGTTGCTCACATCTTCTCATCGCTCATACCTCCTTTTTTCGATCTTATGTATTTGAAAATACAGCTTTTTTCTCAAATGCGCCAACTTCATTCAGGCTTATTAACAATAATTAGCTAAATCAATAAGTTACAAAATCGCCAAAAATCACCGGCGGTTCTCGCACTATTGTCGAGTCCCTCTCACCGCTTTCCGGACACAGCACCCTTACACACAAGCTGGAGTCACAGATGGAAGGTGCTCCTACAGGAAATAAGAAAAAGGGTACATATCAGACAATGGTTACGTCCTCATCATGAGTAAACGCGCCGCCTTTCCCGATGCGCTCCACATTCTTCAAGCACTTGCCGCAAAGGAAATAGTACCGTACGCTATCTTCCAGCGGATTAATTATCTGCTCGGCTTTATATTTCATTTCCAGATACTGGGCGGTTGTCAGGTTGCACTCAAAGACGCTCTTCAACACTCGGGCACCAAAGTCCTTCATCACCTTCGCCACCCGCTGTAGCCGCCGGGCGTCACATATATCATAACTGGCTATGATATGATTTATATCCTGTGATGACACTTTAAACTATTATAAACTCCTCTTCCTCTTTTACTGTACCCCAACCGGATATCTCTACCCTGCCCATACAGGCGTGACATATCCTATAAAGACGAACACGGTCCTCTTTAGGGTTAATGAGCTTTCTCAAGCCATCCTTGACTTCGTTGTATTTATCTTCATGCAGATGACATTCAAATACACTTTTTTGCACATGATCACCATAATCCCTTAAAAATTTCATGACCTTATTCCGCACCCTATCGCTGACAATATCGTAAGAAATAAGAACGTACATAAACCTATTGTAACTTCTGTAACTATTGTAACTTTTGTAACTACTTTATGGTTATAGGAATATATGCTTTATCTTCACCCTTCACATAACGAACAAAATGGCGCACCTGTTCGCGGATACAATCACGATACGAAAGCTCCTGACCGGTAAGATGAAAGGAGACGGTTTGGGCCATCTTCCGTTCGAACTGGGTCAAAAACTTTCGGAACCCGCTATCAGTCAAATACACCGGGATGCCCGCTCCAGACGCCCCATTTTTATCACAAGATTCTCCTTCCGGCAGGACCTCGTCATCCAGGGCGCGCCTCTCCGTAGTGAAATCCTTTTCCGTTATCGTCTCGAGATTGAAGACGCTCAGGACCAGAGAATCAATAATGATCGGCCGCCATTCCTCCATCAGATCCAGGGGCAGAGAAGGTCGCCCGTAATCAACGGTATGAAGGCTGCCGAGGTACGGTTCCAGACCGACCATCTGCACTGCAGCCAGTACAACATTAAAGAGAAAGGTGTATCCGAGGCTCAGCAGGGCATTGACCGGATTCGTAGGAGGCCGCCGCACTCGTGCCGTAAACTGTATCCCGTCCGCCAGAAAACCTTGAGAAAACCCCTTGAAATAGGTCGCCGTCCCGCTGCCTTCATACCCCCGAAGTCCCTCCACGCCGGAACATTCCGATGTCTTGTCCATGATTTTCTTGAGGCCGAAGACCATTTCCTCCAGCTTCAGTTCCTCCCGGTTCCGGTTCAGCCGCATCAAAACAGTCCGCTGGTTAGCCAATTTCCCTCTTACGATGGATCGAGCCGTCTCCAATACAAAAGATTCATCCGCAAAACGCCGGTACTGCGCCTGCCGAAGCAGGATATTCTTTCCTTCCGGCGGCTGCAATCTTCCCAGATACCGGCCGTGGATGGTCATGAAGGCTGTGTCCACACCATTTTGCAAAAGATGCGCCACCACCGACGGAGTGAGAGAAATGGATCCGAACAGCACGAGCTGGTCCAGCTTGAAGCTGTGGATAGTGTGAAGCAGTTGGCCTTTCTTCTTAACTAGAAGTCTCTGGCCCTCCTTGCTTACCACAGCGCCTTGTTCCATCAGATAGACAACAGACATCCCTATCGCTCCAATAAAAGCATGGGGCTTCCATCCCTTACCACGCGGCGCAGGGATCCGTAAGCCGTTTCCACACTCTCCAGACCCTTTCCGGCCAGTTGTTCTTCAATGACCCTTTCAAGCCTCTCCATATCCCGGCCAACCTCCTCGCGCTTAGCCAGCAGCAAAAAGTAGTTATTGGCCATCTCCCTGAGAGAGGCCCCAGCCAGTCTGTGTTGCGCCGTGCACAGAAATGTTTGCGGCTCAATATGCAGGAATGGAGACGGGTATCTGCCGCCCCGCAAGTCAAAAACGCAATCACAATTCACTGAAGCCGTGATATGCGGGACGAGACTTCTAATCTTGAGGCAGCTTATAGGGTGCGGCTTAAGCTGTTGGAGTATGCGCACAACCTTCTGGTAATTATAGTCCGGGCAGGGGTCAAGTATGTCATGTATGTAGGGTTTGGTCTTCGCGGATAAGCCCAGGGTGTAAAAGAGGATGAGCTTTTCGTCGCTGCTTAATTTACGGCCAGATTGGGCTTTATTAATCAGTTCAACAAGTACCGGACATTTGTTCTGCATGCCTTTCAGTCCTTCTGGCCCAGATACCCCGCCACCGAAACGAATACGGGGGTTCTTAAAGGCATTCCGCAGCAAGGGTTCATCTATCTCGCGTATCTTGCGGATGAACTTTAGCTGTTCCGGAAAGGCTGCGCCGTCCCCGTCTATAAACAGGTTTCTCTTTTCTGTCCGGCGGTCCACACCCAGAGGTAATAAGACGGCCTGCTCCTGCCAGCCGATTCCTACAGGCCGGGTAGCTAAAAAGGACTCCACTGCCAGGCGCGAATCTGAAACCGGCACGGCCTCCGTTATGCGCGCTAAAAAGCGCTTTACAAGCAGAAGGTGAAAAAACCGGGCAAAGAAAAACCATACCCTTCTGCTCCGCTGGCCGGAATCTGCAATATAGGCAGGGATTCCCTGAGTCGCGCAGGCCGAAACCAACCTACGCGCCTGTTCCTGAGCCGCTTCCTCAAGTTGTATAAGAATGCTGGGGCTCTTGAGATATTGAAAAACGGCGCGCTGATAGGGCCGGATATGAATGGCTGCGTATTTAACCGTGTTATCTGAACGGAGCGGCAGCCCGCCCAAGGTAATCTCGCCCAGGATGTGTTTTTCGACAACCTGAGGAGTGATTGGCCCATCCTGATATGCCCAGCGGACACCGCCGGTGACATCTTCCAATGCCTGCGTCGCATAACCCATCTCCCGACCGGAAAAGAGATGGAGAAAGGTGTCCAGATCAGCCTGGCCGACCGAGGGCGGGAAATAGCGAAGCGGGGCCTTTTCCTCCCTTTCGGAACCCCGGACGACGCCGGCGGAACCTGCCTGTCCGAGGGCTTCAAGCAAATCGGCCAGCAGCCGGCGCGCCTCCGTATGGCCCGGGTCATGTTTGACGGCCTGCTCGGCATAGCGCATGGCCTTTTCGTTCCGGCCGGCATCGGCGTAAAGATGGGCCAGTTGAAATAAGTACTTGCTGTTCCTCGGGCTCAGCCTTAGGGCCTCTTCGTAGGACTGGCAGGCCGGATTGAAGACGGAGATTTCCTCACACAGGAGACCCCATTGGAAGTGCGCCTCCGGATCATTACCGGCACCCCGGCGATGGGCAAGGATTATATCTCGGGCGCGGTCTTCATCGCCTTCGGCCAGAAGTTTTTTTGCCAATGTTAGGTACATAGTTAAAACAGTTACAATAGTTGCAGAAGTTGTGGTGATAGCGGGCGGCCTGAACTGTATTTTTGTAACTCATGCAACTCCTGAAACTATTCTTTTTTGCTGTATTCACTCAGGAGATCCTGCACCTCTTCCCGAAAGTTCTTTACCGGCGGCTTTTTGAATTTGGCGCCCCTTATATTTGTGCCTTTCAGATACTCAATAAGATGATAGATGAGCCGGGAAGTCTCAACGGCCAGTGACGAAATATCCTCAAAATCCCCTTCTGTAATATAGTCCTGATCCAGCGCCGCATAAAGCTGGGCACGCACCTCGCCGCATGATCCTTTAGCTATATACAAGAAATGTATGAATTCTTCCTTCGTTCCCCGTTCGTATCCTTCGCTTATGTTGGACATCACGGAAACTGCGGCCCGGCGGATCTGATCAGTGAGGCCGTAGTCCCTTGCAAAATCTCCGTTTCTTGTAAGCGCATAGACCCTCTTCGTCAGCTCCCGGGCCTTCTGCCAGGCTATAATGTCCTCAAAGCGCTTAAAACTCATCCCCATCTCCTTTCAACTTTTGTAACTTCTGTAACTTTTGAACCTGCTGTAACTTTTGCAACTTTTGAAACTATTGAACCTGTTGTAACTCTTGAAACTTTCTTATCAAAACGGGCTATGGTCGAATATGATTACATCGCCGGTAACCGAAAACAGTTTGTTCAGTCAGGGCAAATGAGGGAATGCAAAATTTTCTTCGTAGGTGGAGAGGTCTTGATCGCCCCCGCCCCTTATTTTGAGGGCTTCTGCCAAAAGTTTGGCAGCTATCCTCCTGAATTTACTCCAGTCTTCCTCGATCATAGTTTTCGTACCGTGGGCAAAAATACAAGAGTTTCTCAGTTCCACAATGCCTTTAAGTTTATTGAGGTCAAGCCTGCTAACTATCTTATGATCTAAAAGGCTCAGCACGATAGCTTGATCCATGAGTGCTAATTTTGTGGGAAGGTCCTTCTCGTAATATTGTTTTTCGTACACCTCTCTGAGCTTTTGATTGTAAGCTTCGCGGGTGCATTTAGGCGGATACACCGGTGCAGAAGAGTCGATTCCCGACTCCTGCAAAAACATGGAAAGTGTCTGTTCAATAGTCCGGTACGTCAACAAAACAGCCATGTCGTAACGTTGTCTGGAAGCAAGGCGCTTACCAACGCAGAAAAACGTTAATGCCAAGTATAGAGAACTAGAGGGATGTTGGGGATTGGCAAGAATGGTTAATATCTCAAGGTGCTTACGGACACATTCCAGAAGACGTTTGTCGGCATGATATTCGTGACGTGTTAGGAAATTCTTTATTGTATCAAGAGCGAAGGCAAAGTTTAATTCATCCCATGCTTTATAAACCTCTATTAGGTCTTTCAATTCCCTCGCTGGCCAGACGTCAGGTATCCTCGCTTCTAAATTCTCGGCAATCTCCCGGGCACGGGCAAAATGACCCTGGTTAAAAAACTCGCGCGCCTTAGATATCTCATAATCACCAAAAACAGTGAGTGGGTTTTTCAAGATATTAGGATATTCCGTTCCTGGTTCAGGCTGGCGCAGATCGGGCAGATATTTCTCATAGTCCACGTAGCCTACTGTGAGATCGAGGATATATCCAGCCAATGCAGCCCCTGCCACCATCGACTTCTTACCGCCGGTGATATCTACGAAAACCTCTCCCTGGTTCTTGTCGGATACAAATCGCTTGATCCCTTTGTACACGTCAGTCACATCAGAAGGATCCACTACCGATTTGTCAATCTGGGACAGTGTTAACCCGGTATACTGCCCTATAATGTCGAGCATGCTCTCTGATTCGTCGGAATACAGAAACAAAACTTTCTCAGGGCGAATGGCCTTGATGAAAAGAATAATGGGTTGCGGCGAAAAACCCACAAGCGAAATGACGAACCGGTGTCGCCGAAGATTCTCAGCTTTTTGACAAAAACGGAAGATGGCCTCCGGAAAGACGCTGGCATTATAAAACTCCTTTGCCTGGGCCGGATTCTCCCGGAGGAGTTGTTTCCATTTTTCGACATCCGCTTCAAAATTCGTCATATTCTTTCCTCAAATTCGTCCCGGTCGGGCCGGAGTCCGGGATGAAAGGGATCAAACCCACCACGAACCCACCATGCTGCACCTCGCTCGTACCATGGAGTTCGCCCGCCTTCGACTTTTTCGCTATTGAGCGGCTTCGAAAGCTTGTCGCTGTTCCTGCAGAAAAGCCTTTATCTTTGCATTCGCTTTCATCGCAGCAGGAAGCGATTCCTCAACTTTTTGAAGAAACTCCAGCCGTTTTGCCGGTGGCAGTGCCTTGGCCTCGTCAAAGGCCCGGACTAAGACATGCTTGTCTTGAGGCCCGCGACATCGAGCCACATCTCTCAGAAGTTTTTTCATTAGAGAATCTGCGGGATCTGTCTCTGGCAACGTCGCCTCGTGGACGTCCGCGATACTTGCCCGCTCCAACGCCGGTGAATTGAGATGATGGTGTTCAGCATCCGTTTCTCTCCCGGCAGCCGACTCTGTTAGTTTGTCCACCACCTCCAGTACTGCCCACCCGAACGGGACCAGCCCGCTGTTTACAGTTGGCTTGCTGGTTTCCGATGCAAGCCAGATAGTCGTCGCGTGGTCGAGATATTTGTCTGGAGCACCTCCTCCCTGCATGATCTTTATGTTTCTGTTTCCCTCGATGGTCACCGCCTCTGCTCCCGAGTGTCTGCCAATGCGTACTAAGAAGGCCGATTTCCCCAACCTGTCTCTGAACTCTTCATCGATCATCTTTGCCACTGGATTCCCAGTGCCGACTTCGTCAGTAATTTTGCTTTCCTGTATCATCAGGGGCATGTAGAAATCATGAACGGCCTTTAGAAGACCTTCTGCTGTTATCGGTTTCTTGATCCCCGCAAGTCGTTCCGGTTCCTGAATATTGATCACGCCTTCGAACCTAGTCCCATCCGTGATTGCTTCTACGATCTGGAATGGGCCTCGCGCTTCGAATTTGGACATCTTCTTCTTTTTGTTAACAGCATAGACTACCTTTGCTGTCGCTGATCGCACGGGCAATAAATCCGAGCTCTTGACCATTCTAAAGGGATCCGATGCGAACGTCCCTCCGAGGAGTATTTTTTCCAACTCTGCGGCTTTGGCGCCCCGTGTTTTTCCCCACTCCCTGATACCGGCATCTTTCGCCAGTTTGCTCAGGTACGCAGTCCTCAAGGCGCCCTTCAGAGAGGAACCGGGTATATAGGCCAGTTTGGTATAGGGATTGAACGCCGTCCTGCTTATGGTGAACTGATTGATCTCTCGCTTGACATATGCCTCGTTTCTGGAATTGAGCGCACGCATTTCCTTGTAATGTGCCGGCAAACCGGAGGCTATCTCGACCTCTCTCCCCTTAATTGGCCTGCCGGAGACAAAGCGATAGAGATCAACAATGGACGAAATAGTTCCTTCCATGCAAATCGCGGTAAATCTCTCCCTGTCTGTAGCCGAAAGGGATCGAATGAAATCTATCGGATCGAATTCTATTAGTTTCTGCCGCCGTTCATCGATCACAAAACTCGTCGGTTCGTACACATCCCCGCATCCGATATGCACAGGCGAAACAATATGGAGTCTGACATTCAATACGTTCACCATCTCCTAAACCTCCACGTTCACGGGAATATACAGGGAGTACCCCTGGCTGACGGCCTCCGACTGGGCTTTTGAGATGCCCCGAACAGCGCTTCCGATGTAAGGTTTCTTGAAGACGTCCCGGATCTTTGGCTTGAAGACCCCTCCTTCATCTGCCATGATGATGGGATTCTTAAACGGATTAACAGATTTCGCCAAAACATCGCCATGTCTTCCGAACCTTGTGAAGGGCGTGAATAACATCTCCGTGAATGTATCATTTTCCGGGACACACGGGCCAAGGGTGTAACAGGCATTGGGAGCGCCGCTTCCCATTTCGGACAGGTTTATTTCGCACTCATCGCAGATTTCAAACCGACCGCACCCCGTAGACGCATCTCTACCGAAACCAAGATCGCCGATTCGCTGAAGTCCGGTCATGACCTGTTCGATACTCAGTACGGTCTCATCGATACCAACGAATACCGCCAGTTCGGTCTCCGGATAATAGACCCGTTGTTCGGCCATAAAGGGGACAAAACGGCCTTCGCCTGTTGTACCGGTCAACCGGTCTATTGTATTGTGGAATTGGCGGAAGTCCTCGGTGAAGTTCCCGCGCAAGCGCCGCCTCATGTGCCTCTTGGTTTCTTCACTGACGTTGGCGCGCGCCCGATCGAGCAATTCTTGGTCACTCAGGAATTCCAGTTCTTTGAGGGAAGAGAACTTCCCTCCTTCTGGGACCACCATCCACACCTTGCTCTTATAGGCCTTACGTGTCCGGATTCTCTCGCATTTGCTGTCCGGCAAAGTGAAAATCTTCTCGATCGGAAGGCTTGGCGTTCTGAGGACATAGTGATACTGGGTCCCGATGCACAATTTGGGATAAGCAGATGAAAAAACGGCAAAAGGCATTGTATGATAGCTTGAAAGGATAGCGTCAATGGAGCTTCGAACGAGCGCTTTGTCGTAGGCAATCTGCCAGCAAAAATGCCCGAAGATTGTGTCACCTTTCAAAGGCGTACCAAACCCGCTCACAGGTTTTACGGTAATTTCATAGACCTTCAATCTATACCTCCTAAAACGGATTCAATGTCTTGAATCTGGCATTTGTTTCCCCATCGTTGAACTCAAAGCCGATCCTTCCGTAACCTCTGCTTCCGCTTCCCCCGAGCGCGTCCATCTCAAGGAGTTTGAGCCCTTTGAGGAGCACTCCGTCAAAGAGGGCTTCATCTCCATCCTGCAACACCTTAAACGTGACCAGAAATCTGAACACTGTGCCTTCCGGGACTCTTTCGATAAACCTTGGATGTTCAGCGGTGCCTTTGATCCTGTTAATAACGTTCTCAGATTTCTCTTCTGTCAGCAGCCAACGATTATCCCTGGCCTTGTTCTTCCAGACGTCATCCAGATAACAGTCCGCGAAAGAGACTCTGGTGGGTCCGAACCCCGTTTCGTCCTCTCTATCTGCGCCGCTTGACCCAAAGACCTTCAGAATTCCCTCACACTTATCTGTCAACTCCGTGTTAGCCTTGACCTCTTTTGCTTCCAATGTCTTACTTGACACCACGTCTCCCTTGGTGTGAAGCATCAGCCCGCTCTCCATTTCGAGCAGCGCCCTGACCTTTCCCTTTAGCGAGGACCCAGGGATATACGGCTCCAACGTATGGGGATGCTTTATCACCGGACTGTCAGTGCCGCCTATATGCATTTCCATATTGCCCGAACCGATGTGTAGACCACTCTTTAGAGTAATGGTTCCTTCAAGCCTTTTGATTTTCGTAAGTCTCATCTTCCCCCTCCTTCAGAAGGTCTAAAGAACTTGTAGTACCCTATAAATGCTTCAAACAATCCCGCAAAGGCATCAAAGTCATCCTTGTCCTTGACTTGGTTCAACGAACTCGAAATGAAGTCCTTGAACCCCGCCGAAATCAAATCCCGGCCCGCTGCGTAAGCCGCTTTTGCGTTGAGCATTCTGAGATAAGGCAGAATGTTATCGAAATCTCCGGGGTTATTTTTTAATATGCTGTCAAACCGTACCACCTCGTCATAGAATTTCCGTATCTGAGTGGGTTTGTTCAGCTTGCTGCTCCCTTCTTCCGATATCTTCCTGGCCAAAGTCTCTGCGGTTTTAGAAAACAAGTCCGGATCAATCTGTTTCTTGCTCTTGTCTTTCCAAAATCCTCCCATGTCGCCTCCTATCTTCGGTTGTAGATGACCTGCCATACAGGAATCTTCATAGCGCCGCCGTACTGCGCAAACCAGTCGACAGCTTTTTCCACCTCTTTCATAGCCTCCGTTCTTTCGTTGCCCTTCAAGTTCTTGCCCACATTTCTGGCCAGAGTATATTTGAAAGTGGCTCGCCATTTAAGGCAGTTCCATTCTTCAATGTCAATCCCTTCCTTCAGGCTCAAGAGGTATTTCTCCTGTTTTGCCAGATTGGAGAATGCATTCAGCCTGAAAAGCATGGCGTTGTTAATAATAGGTCTGTCCATCCAGGCTTCGATAGCCTCCTTCACTCCGTTCAGTTCTTGGAACTGCGCCCATTTTACTGGCTCACCAAAAAGCGTGACCGAGTCTCGGCCATTCCGTTTTGATTTCCCAAGGGCAGCCTCAGATTTGTCAGCGATGGATGGGACCGGCTCACCAGGTCTGTTCACGCTCATACCCGCCGAGATCGTGACTTGGTCATTGCCGCACACATAACTTCTGAATGAACTGTTCAGGTATGATGAAAAATCAACAATCCTGTTCCAAGGCCCCACCAGAAAAAGGTCGTCGCCTCCGGCAAAGATCGTGTAGATGTCCCTGAACTCGTCTTTTGTGCTCAGAGCATACGGCAGAAAGATACAGAAGAAATGGTTCATCTGCCTGCTGAGTGTTGCCAGGCGTGAGAGGCTGTTGTGTCTGAGGCCGCAAGCAAAGACCAGCCCCAGGTTGTCCACGTCGGCCTTGAGGATGCCCAGTGCCTCGATACCAGTGAACCTGCCGGGTTTGTCCGTATGATTCAAAGCCTTCTTTGCGATATGCAGGAAGGTTTTCGGGGTCTCCTCTCCCGGTCGGACAGCTTCTATGAGTTCCATTATTGTCTCTTCGCGTTTCGGTCCGACCAGGAGCCTTTCATCATGATTATCTTCCTGCTCGTACTTAGGCACATAGCCATTTACAAATTTGGCGGTTATGTCCTTGGCTATTCTCCCATTCTGTGGCAACGAGATATCCCAGTACTTGAGCAGAACTCCCTTCTCGGCCAATTTGTCCAGTTTTCCGTCAACATTGAGAGAGACCTGGTAGTCTCCAAATAGTGGATCCAAGAGTTTGGGGCCGGGGATCTCTGCGTCTATTGTCGTCACGGCAATTCTCGACGTCCTCACAAGACGTGTGCCGATATAAATGTGGTCCCGGCATACTTTGCAGGCTGATCCCTTGTCGCTCAGTAACTTATCATTTTCTGCTTCCGGACTCGATGGCCGTTTATGACAAAACGGGCAGAGCTTACTGGACAGATTGTTATTGAACCGGTCAAGATAGCCGTGCACCGCGCCGCCGTACTTTTCGAGATCGATCTTGTTGAATTTCTTTTCCTCCGATGTCTTGGCCAGCCTTTCCAACAGTTCCCCGAACTTTTTCGATGTGAAATCGTTACAAGATGCCTCCACGTAAGACAGACCAAAAGCGGATTCTCCGAAAAATCGGGAAACCAGCCAGTCATTGATCTTGTCTTCCACACCCTTTATGCCGTCCTTGGTTTTTTCTGTATTGGGAGCGATCACGGTAAACTTTCCGGCTGCATTCAAAACGACCGAGATGAAAGTCAAACCGATCTGCCTGCATAACATGTCGGCGGCAAGTTCGGAAAGGAGAGACACGGCAAATGAACGACCTCTTAAGAGCTTGGCAGAGGCCTTATTCGTGCTTCCGCCTTCGGAGAAGATAAAATTCTGAATCCCATAGAAATCTCCGGTTACGATCAAGAACTTCTTGTTGTCATAATCGGTAATCTTTCCCACCTCCAGGCTATTGCTATGGAGATGATAGAGATAAATGGCGGAAGCCAGTGCCGCCGTTGTCCGTGAATGGTCGTAAAGAGAGACATCCGGCACCACCTTGCCCACCGTTGCGGCAGGGATATGGGACGCATAAATCATAAACAGGCTGTCAAAGTGCTCGAACCATAGTGGGATGTTTCGCCTGTGTTCAAGCTTTTCCAGCGATGCGATGAAGTTGAAGAACAGCTCCTCGTATTCCTTCGATGCCTGTTCACCATCTAGTTTCCTGTATTCAGGATCATCCACTGGAAAGATGTTCTCGGGCGACAGCTCTCTGAGTGGATATCTAAATCTGTACGATTCGAGATTATCTTCCTTCCAGTTACCGTCCGGCGAGATCCCCTCGAAGATTGTTAAGAGCCGCGTCTTCTTATAATCCCTGAATGCTATCCCCTTGTCAGATTTCTCCTTGTTGTAATTCTCAAACTCATCGCGGTCAAAACCGCTGCTTACCCTGTCTGCCATCGCTATAACCCATTGCAGGGGTGTTTCGGGCTTATGGTGCCCGGCCGCAAGATTTATGAAGGAATCCCCCAGCCCCCATTCATCTCTGTTGAACTCCCTGGGCAACAACTTCTCGATGTGATCGATAAAGGCTGCTGTATATAGTGCGTGTTTGTGCGTGTACTGTTCCTGAAAGTGGGGCTGATAAAGGTCCATGTTTCCGCTGATAAAGTCGGGACTTACGTTGAATGCAGCACCGGCCCGCTCTGCAAATTTTCCTATGTCGTGCAAAAATGCTGCTATTGCTATTTTGTAGATGTTCATATCCATCAATCCCTCCACATATCATGCATCAGCGCACCCAGCACCACGGTTTGATATTCCCTTTGATCAAAGCCCATTTTGCCCCTCGCTCTCAAAGCTTATGTCTTCCGACTCATGTTACAATTTCCATACGGCAGAGTTCAACCCTGGCAACGTTGCCAGGGTTCACCTTTACAGCACTATCCGTATCAGGCTCTTATCCAGCAGTATCCCATGCCTGGTGTCCGGCTTCTGGCCGATGGAGGTTATCTCGATTTTAGGCAGTATATGGAGGCCGAAGCGCTGCCCGATCTTTTTTCTTAGCTTGGACTTGTAGGCATTAAAATCCTCCGCTTGAAGATTGAATATCCCTTTATCAGCCTGAACCAAAGGCAGAGTGTTTCCAATCATACGGTGGTAGAGTTCGGTTATTTTTTCCTGACCGGCATAGACGTCCTGAATGCTCAAAAAGCAATCGTAGCAGGACCGGCAGGAGGTTTTCTCCAGGCGGCAGTCTTTCTTCTGCATGGCAAAAAAGGCATAAAGGGTCAAGAGCGCCGGCGGCAGGTCAAGTTCCATGCCTTTGTAGATCAACTTCTTGTCCGGTATGTTTACCGTCAAAATTGGTTTTGCTTCGCGGACAATGGAGAGCATCAGGCTGGCCGGGTCCTGCGGTGTTTTCAGCCGCTCACTGGAGAGCCTCTGTCGAATAGAAACAAACGGCATGGAAATCAGATTGATCCTGGCATAGCTCGTGCTTTTTGTAAACCTCTCTCCGTTTTTGTCCTTGAGTTCAATCTTGACCGGTTTTGCGGGCGGGTAGAAGAAGTCACGATTGCTCTCGAATTCGGGGGATACAAGTACGTGGTATATGCGATCCTGCTTCCGGCCATACATCTGGGCAGCGAGGGTCAGACAAGAACTCATGGTCTTCCGGCCACCCGCGACCAGGAAAAACACGGCAGTTTCAGGATCACGTGTAAGGTCGAATGTGATATCGAGGCATTTCTTAAGGACAAGCTCGTTGTCGTCCTCGTCTCCGATGTCGTCTATTTCCTGGCCGTTTTCGTCGGTTACCGTATAGACATGACCCGCATGGAAGTCTATTTGTCCCGGGTCTATCCCGTATTCACGAAGATACTGGTAATACCTGCCATCAACAGGTGAAAGCAGGGCGGCATTAATTATATCTTTTCCGCTCCGGGTGGTAATGACCCGAATAGCATCGACCCGCCTCCCCTCCTGGTGCAGGGCGTAAAGCGCTTCCGTGATAACCTGCGGGCTAAGACCGCATACGGCAAGCAGGATATTCTTCATTTCTCATTCACCGCAAAGGCGCAAAGGCTGCGTTTTTCTTCAACTCTTAAACTCCTGCAACTTGAAACTACTGAAACTCGTCTTCGATTATCTCAATCTTCCCCAACCCGAAGGTGGTCTGTTTCCCCAGGTGTACTTCCTCGCAGACGCGAAGCACGGGCAGAAACTCTCGAAGCTCTCCTGAATAGGTGATGCTTCCTGACATGCCGCCCATGAGCATTCTCGTTTCCTGGCGGTTTGAGTAGCGCTCCCAGTCCAACCATCTGAGATCGGCCTCGACGATCTCGACGGCCTGCGCCCGCTCAACCATGCCCCTATAGTCCAAGTTCGGTTCTCCTGCCCCGTAGCAAGCAAACAACGAAGAAATGCGCCGAAGTGCGGCCCGAATGAGGGTGTGAAAGGGCAGATCGGCTGTAAGATGATTTTCTTGCTTTACCCGCAAAGGGGTTTCCAATTGTATAGTTATTCGTCGGATGTCGGCGACCGGTGGCTCAGGCAGCGTGAGTTCGGAGGAAAAGTTCATCCCTTGAAGTCGCCGGTCTTGAGAAGAATAGATCGTCTCCCCGCCAAGTCCCGACCCGACCGCCTTAAGCACAAAGCCTGCGCGCCTTCCGTTGACGCGTTTCCCGATCCCGGTTTGCCCCATCCGGTCAAACGCATAGACGCAATAGGGTAGATACTCGACGGCACGCCCAAAAAGCAGGAGTGTAAAATCAAAGGCCTCGCCGGGCAAGAAGCGGGTCTGGGTGGTCAAAGGTGGTTCGATTACGAAGGGATTTGGAGGAGGGGACTCAAAAAAGAAGGCATAGACGCAGCGGCTGTTCAATAAGCAGTCCGGGCATTCCTGTCTTCGCAGGGCACAGACCACCCGCTTCAGCGCTACCCCAAAGGCCCCGCGAAATGTCGAACCTTTAAAGGGCGGCAGAACTGCCTCAGCACTCAACTCACTGGCAAAGGTAAAACGGCCGTACAGCATTGGCACTCCATGGGGACATATATTCCGCATGATAATAACCCCACCTATTCTTATTCACAAGATGAGGCAATGTTGCCGATACGGGCTTGATTATATGTATATCTTTGTAATCTTTTGATAGCACAGCGGGAAAGCCCATGTCAAAGCAAATATCGATTGATTGTTACGAAACGTCGGTATATATATACGACTACCGACGTTTCGTAACAAGGAATCTCTATGAGACAGAATCAGGAGCATAAGAAAAAGGTCATTGATCTCGTGAAAAAAAGGGGCGTGCTTCGTCCGCGCGATCTTGAGCAGCATGGAATTCCGCGTGCTGCACTCCAGCGTCTTCACCGTGCCGGGCATGTAGAACGGGTTGGCCATGGTCTATACCGTATGGCAAAGTCAACTGCAAACGAACAGATAACAATGATGGAGGTATGCAAGCGCGTACCGCATGGGGTTGTCTGCCTTCTTTCCGCCCTGCGCTATCACGACCTCACTACACAGGCGCCTTTTGAAATCTGGCTGGCGATTGACGCGAAGGCGCGTAAACCTCAAACCGACCTGCCGATCCGTATTGTTCGATTCTCCGGTCAAGCCTTCAGCAAAGGGGTGGAGAGACACAAGGTGAATGGTGTGACGATCAAGGTCTACAGTCCGGCCAAGACGGTAGCCGATTGCTTTAAATATCGAAACAAAATCGGGCTCGATGTTGCTCTTGAATCCCTACGTGAATGTCTGAAAAAGCGTTGCTGCACGGTGGACGAGGTGTGGCGTAACGCGAAAATCTGTCGGGTAAGCAACGTGATTCGGCCATACCTGGATGCCATTACCCTATGACGCTGGCAAAAAGAACAAACATGGCTGCATCGGTTCGACAGCGACTACTTGACCTATCCAGGGAAAGGCAAATCGACTTTAATCTCATGCTGACCCGTTATGGACTGGAGCGCTTTCTCTATCGCCTCGGAAGGTCGGAATATCGCGACCGGTTTATCCTAAAGGGAGCCATGCTTTTCCCCGTCTGGGGGATGCCGTCGTATCGGCAAACCCGTGATATTGATCTCCTCGGTTTCGGTGAAAACGACATCGAAACGATTGTCGGGACAATCCGTGCCGTCTGTCTGACAGATGTGGAAGATGACGGCATCCATTTCGGGCCGGCAAGTGTACAGGCCGAGGATATCAGAGACCAGATGGAATATGGCGGCGTCAGGGTGAGAATCAATGCCGACCTGGACGGTGCACGAATTCATGTACAGGTAGACATCGGTTTTGGGGATGCGGTCACCCCTGATACCGCATTTGCTGATTTTCCAACTCTGCTTGACCTGCCTGCGCCCCATTTACGCGTCTACCCGCGGGAAACCGTGGTTGCGGAAAAATTTCAGGCAATGGTGCAGCTTGGTATCGCCAACAGCCGCATGAAGGATTTCCATGACCTGTGGACGATTGGCCGGATGTTCGATTTCGATGGAACGACGTTGACAAGTGCAATAGCGAAAACCTTTGAACGCAGGAATACCTTCATCCCGTTTGACATGCCACTGGCGTTGACAGCGGAGTTTTCGGGAGACGCTCAGAAGCTCCGGCAGTGGCGTGCATTTTTGAACCGGGCAGGGCTGCGGGGAGACGTCAGTCTTGCCGAGGCAGTCACGTTCATCGTGGCATTTGTCATGCCGCCTGTCAGGGCAGTGGCCCTAGGTGAATCCTTTAACAAGTCTTGGCCGCCCGGAGGGCCATGGCAAGAAGTCCTGTGACCGGATCGGGTTTCTACAAACACAAAAAAGGATAAGACATGAAGCTTCTCCACACCTCCGACTGGCATATCGGCCGCGCTCTGTATGGCCGCAAGAGATACGAGGAACTCGAAACGTTCCTTAACTGGCTGGCTGGACTTATGGAGGACGAAAACATCGATGTGCTGCTCGTGGCGGGGGACGTGTTCGACAACAGCACGCCCAGCAACCATGCACAGGCGTTGTATTATCGTTTCCTGTACCGTGTGGCAGCCGTTCCAAACCGTCATGTGGTGGTCACGGCAGGAAATCATGATTCGCCGTCTTTTTTAAATGCACCCAGGGAACTACTGCAATTTCTGAACATCCATGTCGTGGGTTGCGCATCCGATTCTCCTGAAGATGAACTGCTCGTGCTTGCCGGGCTGGATCATGAGCCGCAGCTTATTGTCTGCGCCATCCCTTATCTCAGAGACCGCGATATCCGCACTGCCGAGGCCGGAGAGAGCATTGAGGACAAGGAGAGGAAAATCATTGAAGGGATCAGGGCTCATTACCATATGGTGTATGAGGCGGCCGAACAGAAACGCTCCACGCTGAAAAAGCCCGTTCCGATTATCGCCATGGGGCATCTGTTCACAGCAGGCGGCCAGACCATTGATGGCGATGGGGTGCGCGAACTGTATATCGGCTCCCTTTTAAAGGTCAAAACAGATGTGTTTCCCGAACATATCGATTACCTTGCCTTGGGGCATCTTCATATTCCTCAAACGGTGGGCGGTTCAGATTTCATACGCTATTCAGGTTCACCCCTGCCCATCGGCTTCGGGGAAGCTGAACAGGAAAAGAGCGTGGTCCTCGTGGAATTTTCGGGAAATGCGCCCAATGTCACAACTATTCCAGTACCCAGGTTCCAGGAACTGAAGACCCTGCAAGGGGATTGGCCAGCCATCGCACGAAATATCGAAGAACTAAAGTCCGGGGGGAGCAACGCCTGGCTGGAGATAGTATATGAAGGAGATGAGATAGCCGGCAGCCTCCGCGAGCGCCTGGATGAGGCAATCGAAGGGACCGGCATAGAGATCCTCCGCGTCAAGAACAACCGGGTGCTGGAACGCGCCATGAGCGGAATGGATGTGGATGAAACACTCGACGATCTGGATGCAACAGACGTGTTTAAACGCTGCCTTGAATCGCACGAAGTCCCGGAGGATCAGCGGCAGGAGCTTTTGAGCGCATATCAGGAAATCATCGCCTCTTTGCATGACGAAGACGCCTTAGCCGAATAGGAGAACATGGCATGAGGATACTGGGTGTTCGGTTCAAGAACCTTAATTCACTCACGGGCGAATGGCAGGTTGATTTTACCCACCCGGACTATTCGTCTGGCGGTATATTTGCAATCACAGGCCCTACAGGCTCAGGAAAGACGACCATCCTGGACGCCATCTGCCTCGGGCTTTACGGCCGGACGCCCCGCCTGGATAAGGTTACGAAAAGCAGCAACGAAATCATGTCGCGCCAAACGGGTGAATGCTTTGCCGAGGTGACATTCGAGACGCAGAAGGGCCGGTTTCGCTGCCACTGGAGCCAGTATCGCGCCCGGAAAAGATCTGATGGTGCATTACAACAGGCAAAGCATGAAATAGCCGATGCCGATTCCGGTGCCATCCTGGAATCAAAGATAAACCAGGTGGGCGAATTTATAGAGAAGGCCACGGGTATGGATTTTGAGCGCTTCACCCGTTCGATGCTGCTGGCCCAGGGGGGGTTCGCGGCCTTTCTCCAGGCCCCTCCCGACGAGCGGGCGCCCATCCTGGAGCAGATCACCGGGACCGAAATCTACAGCCAGATATCCGTGAAAGTTCATCAACGCCGTACGGAAGAACACAACAAACTTGAGATATTGCAGGCCGAGCTGAAAGGAATCCAGGTTTTAAGCGAAGATGAAGAGAGGGATTTGCAGACCGGTCTAACAGAAAAGCAGAGGCAGGAAACCGAACTTGCCGGGAAAATGAAGGAAGTGGAGAAGGCCCTGACCTGGATCGAGGGGATGGTTGCCCTGGAGAAAGAACTGGGAGAACTGGACAAGAAACAGCAGGATTTCGAGAAACGCCGTCACGCGTTTGAGCCGGAATCAAAAAAGCTGGACAAATCCGGCAAGGTTTTCAGTCTTGAAGGCGATTACATTAAAGTGGCTACTTTGCGCGTACAGCAGGACAATGAGACAAAAGAGCTTGATGGCGCAATCGCGATTCTGCCTGAAAAGGATAAGGCCTGTGCAGATGCGTTTAGCGTAAGGCAGGCCGCAGAGGCCCGGCTGAATGAGGCACGAACCAGGCAGAGGTCAGAAGGGGATGTCATCAAAAAGGTGCGTGTAATTATAG